>CAYLJT010000302.1:0-9477 GCA_964383995.1 uncultured Polyangiaceae bacterium | reverse complement strand
CCCGCAAGGACCGGTTCGGCACATCTCGAAGATCCTGGTAGGGTAGGAGCATGCGCAAGACGGCACCCCTCTTCGTCGCGATTTTTGGTTTCCTGGCCATTCTGGCCGCCACCGGCACAGCCAACGCCCAGTCGATCATCAAAACCCCCGAGAACCACCCCAACGTCGAGCTAGAGCCGCACGGCAACCTGGGTGTTTTTCACCACGCAGGTCGGCATGGCTACGGCGGCAAGGGGGGCATCGGACACGCGGAGCCGGGCGTGGGCTTTCGAGCCACGATCCTGGTGATGGACCCGGGCTTCGTCCCCAAGATCAACGACAGCGCCGGCATCACGTTCGGCGCCGACATCGCGAGCTGCCGCTACGGCTGCGACGACGACTTTGCGATTTGGACCCCGGTCGGCGTCAACTGGAGCTTCTACTTCACGCGGGACTGGAGCGCCTTCGCCGAAGGCGGCCTCGTGTTCCAGTCGAACAGCCTCTACCACGACGTCTACGCCGACTATTTCGCCCAGCTCGGCGGCCGTTATCACTTCAGCGACAAGGCCGCGCTCACCATGCGCGTGGGCTATCCATTCATCAGCGTGGGCGTGTCGTTCTACGTGGGCGACTAGCGGCTCGTCGCCGCGGAAAATCGATGCGACGGACGGCCAAATCCGTGGACGAATGGCGGCGTTTTGCCCGTTCCACCACGCACCACGTGCATTTGGCCGAGGCCTGCTAAGCTTCGCTAACCTCGATGAGCGAATCGAACGATATCGGCGCAGCCTGGTACCTCGTCGCCGCCCTGGGCGTGGCGACGTTGATGATCATCCACGAGCTCGGGCACTTTCTGTCGGCTCGGGCCTACGGGATGCGCGTTACGCGCTTTTCCATCGGGTTTGGGCCCACGTTCTTTCGGGTGGTGCCGGAAGACGGCTATTTTTGGTTTACCACCGCGGCCGACAAGATTCGCATTCGGCTCTTCGAGCACGTGCCCGAAAAGCACGGTCCGACGGTGTACCAGGTCGGGATGATCCCCTTTCTGGCGTACGTGCAAATCGCCGGGATGAACCCGCTCGACGACATCGAGCCCGAGGACAAAGGCAGTTACGCCAACGCCAAGCTCGGGGGACGGGTGGTGACCATCTTCGGGGGGCCCTTCGCGAACTACCTGTTTTCTTCGGTCTTCATTTTCGCGAGCTTCTTCTTCGGCGGCCGGCCGTTTCTCTCGACCCAGGTCAACGTGCTGCCCGAACGTCCCGCGGCGCTGGAGGCGAAGCTCCAGGACGGCGACCGTATCCTGTCCATCGCCGGCACCGAGGTCTCTGAATGGGAGGACATGGCCAACCTGATTTCGTCCCACCCCGGCGAGACCGTCGACATCGTGGTCGAGCGCAACGGCGAGCGCATCGCGACCCGCGTTACGCCTGCCAACGAGTCGGGCCACGGCAAGATCGGCGTGAGCCCCGGCGCCCCGGCCACGCGCGTGCCCGTGACGGCCAAGGACGCAGCGCTGCGAGCTCTCGTGGACCCGCCCATGCTCGTGCAAGAGCAGGTGGTTCAAATGGGGAAATTTCTCACGGGCGAGGTCGAAGGCGAGCTCACGGGCCCGGTGGGAATCACGAAGCAAGTCGCCAAGGTCGCGGAGCGCGGCTGGACCGATCTTTTGTATGTTTTGGGGGTCTTTTCGGCCTTGCTCGGGGCCTTCAACCTGATGCCCATCCCCGGGCTCGACGGCGGACGGCTCATGTTCTTGGGCTACGAGGCCGTCATGCGTCGGCGGCCGAACGCGAGGATTGAAGCGGGCATTCACACGGTCGGCATCGTGATGATGCTGGCGCTCATGCTCTGGGTCACCGCCAACGACATCGGGCTCGGCGGCCTCAAGTAGCGCTTTTTCCGGGGCGATGACGGTGGTCCTCCTCCGTGGCGCCCTCCGCGCCTGGCTCCTGGTCGCGCTCTTCGCCCCATGCGCGGTGTTCGCGGCTGAGCCACGGGAAACGGCCGATCTGGACGCCCCCGGGCCGCCTTCCCTGCCCGCCCTCGCCCACGCGACGCCCACCTACACCCTCGAATACACGGCCGCGCGCATCGCCCCCAACGACGTCGGCGGGACCACGGGCGACGACGCCTTCGCGCTGTATGCGCACGGAGCGCTGGAGGTGCCGCTCGTGCCGCGCGCTTGGTACATCGGCACCGCGCACGACCTCGCGAGCGCCGCCTTGCCCGGCTCGGGACAGGCTTTTTTGGCGGGAAATCCGGAGATTTGGGGGCGGGGCATCTGGTCGAGCCTGCGCGGGCTCTCGTCGGGCGGCGGGCTCGGAATCGTGGTGCCGGTGCCGCGAAGCTTGTCGGCTCAAGAGCAGACCGCCCTGCGCGCGGTTCGCGTGGTTCGCCCCTGGGACGTGGCCTATTTCGACGACCTGACGCTCACCTTCCGACCCTGGTTCGACATTCGGCACATCGCCGATCCCATCGTGCTTCAGCTTCGGCAGGGCATCGATTGGTCGGTCGACGCGGCGGGCTCCGACTTGACGGCGCGCCTCACGTTTTTCATCGGCTACCGGGCCCTGCGCGAGCTCAACGTGGGCCTCGAGGTGTGGGAGGTTTACGCGATCACGTCGCCCAGCGTGGCCGATGGCCGCCGCGCGACCTTCGCGATGTCGCCGAGCGTGCGGGCCGATTTGGGCCCCGCGACCCTCTCGTTGGCTTTTCTTTTTCCCATCGCCACACCCCTGCGGGGCGACGTCGAAGACTTCCAAGCCGTGAGGATCGCGAGCGATTTCGCCTTCGACTTGCCCCGTTTCGACCCCTGACCCCCGCGCACGAGGGCCTCGCCGAGAAACGGCGGCGACCCTACGCTGCTAAGCTCCAAGGCCGCTCCGAAGACGCCCCCTATGACCGTTCTCATCGTCGCAATTCTGCCTATTTTGGTCGGTTTCGGCTTGATTTTGCTGATCGCACGCTACTCGCCCAACGTGCAACGCATCGAGCCCCTCCGGGCGGGACAAAAGCTCGACGCGCGGCCGGAAATTACGGCGGACGAGTTTGCGGACCTGATCCAAGAGCTGCTCTCGTCGATTGGCCTTCAAACCATTTTCTCGTCGATCGGCACGGGGGGCGTGCTCGACGTGACCGCGCGCGATCCCAAGCCCTTGACGGGAGGGCGCATTTTGCTCCACGCAACACCGGTCTTGGCGGGGCAGATCGAGGCCGTGGACGTGCTCGGTTTTGCGGAGAGCGTGCGCGGTGACATGGGCGCGCTGAAGGGCATCTACATCGCCCTTGCGGGCTTCACCGAAGAGGCGCGCTCGGCGATTCAATCGTCGCCCGCGCCGGTCGATCTCATCGATGGCCACTCGCTGCTCGAGCTGGTGCGCGAGCACCTGCCGGATCGGGCCGCGGATCTCACGGATTTTCGAGGCTTTGACACATTCGCTACCCGCCACGCGCGCGCAACGCGCGAAGATAGCTAACGCATGAAACAGCTTTTCCTGGGCCTCGGGGCGGCGGCTGTGCTCGCCCTCGCGACCACCCACGCTGGGGCCGACATCGGCGCGATTCATCCCGACGTGAGCGCCAAGGTTCGCGACGTCGAGGGCGCCGTCGGAGCGGAAAAATACGCAGCTTTGCGGGGCCTTTGGCGAACCTGGGATCGGGCCGATCCGGCGCAGGTGGAAGAGGCCTTGAGCGCCGTCGCCGAACGACCGGGCACCGAGCCCGCGGTGCGCGTCTACGCGGAGCTCTTGGGGGCCTACGCGCGGCGTCGACGGGGGGACCTCGATGGCTCCCTGGCGCGCATCAAAAAGCTCGGATTTATAGGGGAATACTTGACCCTCGGGCCCTTCGACAACGAGAACAAAGGGGGCTTCAACATGGCCTTCGCGCCCGAGCAAGAGCTCAGCGAAGCCATCGATCCTGGGCGCGTCTACGACGGCAAAGAGCGGCCCGTGCGCTGGCGCGCACCGCCCGAAGGGGCCCGTTACGGATGGTTCGACTTCGGCGATTTCTTTCGTCCGCGCGAGGAGATCTGCGGCTACGCGACCACGTTCATCAAGCCCAAAGCGGGCTCGAAGGTGGACCGCAACATCACGCTTTGGGTGGGCACGACGGGCGCCTTCAAGCTCTTTTGGGACGACCGCGAGGTGCTGTCCGATCCGGCGTATCGCGGCCTGGATGTCGATCGCTTTGCGGCGACCGTGCCGCTCTCCGCCGAGCCTCGCCGTCTCACCATCAAGGTTTGTGGCACGGGCAGCTCGCCGAGCTTGTCGATTCGCATCGGCGACGGCCGCGGCGCCCCCGATCTCGACGTCGATGTCGCGGCCGATCCGATCTTGAGCGAGGCCGCGTCGAAGGCCCTCGCAACGCGCAAATCGGCTGCGAAAAAGGGCGCGGAGAAGGCTCTTGCGAAGGACGTCCCGCTCGGGCCCGTGCAACGGTTCGAGGCGCTGACCAAGGCCAAAGACGCCAAACCCAGGGATTTAGAGGCGTACGCGCGCTACCTCGTGATGACCGGCGGGGACCCCGACGCGGAGCACAAAGCCCGCGATCTCGCGAGCCGCGCGGCCACCGCCGAGCCCAACGTCGAGCGCTTGCTCTTCGCGGGCACCCTCGCCGAAGACAACAACCAACGCCGCGACTGGGTGGAAAAGGCCGCCGCAAAGGCCGAAAGCGAGCGCGTGGACGTGCTGCTCGCGCGGGCCGACATCGCGCGAAACGGCACCAATTGGCGCGATGCCGTGCCGATCTACGGCCGCATCCTCGCGCTCGATCCGGACAACGTGGACGGCCTGCTCGGCTTGGTGGAGCTCTACGGAGAGGCGGGCCTCTCGCGCACCGCGCTCGCGACGATCGAGCGCGCGGTGGAGCGCAATCCGACCAGCGTCTCGCTCTTGCGTGTGTTCGCCGGTGAGCTCCGCGCAGCCGGTCGCGACACCGAGGCGAGCGAAGTGGAGGCGCGTTACGTCGCGCTGCGCTTCGACGATTCCGGCTATTTGGCGGGACAAGTGGATCTGGCCGTGGCCCGACGCGACAAGGTCGGGGCCGAACGCTGGCTCGGGAGGCTCTTGCAAACGGATCCTGATTCGGCGTGGTCGCGCAGCGTCGCAGCGCGCACCTACCGCGCGTTGGGCGAGCCCGCGCGGGCCGTGAGCACCTACCAAGCGGCCCTGCAAATGGCCCCCGAAGACCTCGGTACCCTGCGGGCGCTCTCGGATTTGTACGGCGAACGCGGCGAAAAAAACGAACAGCTCGCGCTCTTGCGCCGCATCCTCACGCTGTCGCCGCAGGCCAAAGACGTGCGCGACTACGTCGACTTCATCGAGCCCAAGGAGCCCCGCGCAGACGAAAAATACGCTTGGGATCCCGACAAATTCCTCCCCCTGCGCACGGCCCCCGCGAACGGTTACCCGAAGCGCACGCTGCGCTCGCTCACCGTCACGACCGTGTTTCCCAACGGTCTTTCGAGCAAATTTCGTCAAGTGGTGTTTCAACCGCTGACCGACGAGCAGGCCGCGAGCGGTCGCGAATATTCGTTCGCCTACGAGGCCGACCGGCAGGTCGTCGAGCTGCGCGCGGCGAAGGTCTATCGGCAAAACGGCCGCGTCGACGAGGCCATCGAGAGCGGTGAGGGCTCGGCCAACAACCCGGCGCTCACCATGTACACCTCGCAACGAGCGTTCTACGTGCACTTTCCGCGGCTCGAACCGGGTGACGTGGTGGAGCTCCGCTACCGCGTGGAAGACGTCTCCGCGCGCAACGAGATCGCCGACTACTTCGGGGACATCGAGTACCTGCAGTCGGGTGAGCCGGTGGGCAACGCGGAGTACGTGCTCGTCGCCCCTTCGTCTCGGACATTGCACACCTACGTTTCGCCGCTCCCGGGCCTGAAATCCGAGGTCACGGAGGCGGGTGATCGGCGCATCTACCACTTCACGGCGACCGACCTCCCTCCCCTCTCGCCCGAACCGTGGATGCCGCCGTGGGCCGAGGTGCTGGGCCACGTGCACGTGTCGACCTTCGCGACCTGGGACGAGGTCGGCCAATTCTACTGGGGACTGTCCCGCGATCAGCTCGACGTCGACAACGAGCTGCGAGCCAAAATCAAGGAGATCACGAAGAACGCCAAGACCGAGCGCGAGAAGGTCGCGGCGGTCTACAAATACGTCACGCAGCTCCGCTACGTGGCCCTGGAGCTGGGCCTGGAGAGCATCAAGCCGCGCCGCGCCGCGCAGACCATCGCGCGCGGTTGGGGCGACTGCAAAGACAAGGCGACGGTGATCGTGACCATGCTGCGCGAGCTCGGCATTCCGTCGACGATCGTCTTGGTTCGCACGGGTCTGCGCGGGGAATCGGAGGACAAGCCGGCGAGCCTCGCGCCCTTCGATCACGCCATCGCGTACGTCCCTTCGCTCGACCTCTATTTGGACGGAACCGCCGAGCACACGGGCATCTCCGAGCTCCCCGCGTTCGACCGCGGAGCGTTCGCGCTGCAAGTGAACGAAGGCAAAGCGCTGCTCGTGCGACTGCCGCACCCGCCCCCGGAGAGCAGCCTGTCGAAGCGCGCGGTGGACGTCGACGTGGCCGCGGATGGCTCCGCCGACGTGCGCGTCGAGACCACGGTGACCGGCGTGCTCGCTTCGGACTGGCGCGTTCGCTACATCGCCGAGGGCACGCGCCGGGAGCGTGTAAGCAGAGATTTGGCCGAGGATTTCGGCGCGATCGAGCTTGCCCCGGGCAAGGCCGGCGTGGACGTGAACGACCTCGACGACGTCGAGCAGCCGGTTCGTTTTCAAGCGAAGGGCAAGGCCACGAGCTTTGCGCGGAGGGAGGGCGATCGGCTCTCGGTCCCGGCAGGCCCCGAGACCAACCTGAGCGGTGAGCTCGCGTCGCTCTCGAAACGAAGCTTGCCGGTAGTGTTGCCCGCGCTCAGCGCACGCGAGGACGTGTGGACGATCACGGCCCCGTCGGGGATGAAGATCGTCTCGGCGCCGGTCCAGGCGACCATCGAATCGCCCTTCGGCAAGGGCAGCATCGAGGTCGAGCGGACCGCCACGAAGGTCACCGTAAAGAGCCGTTTTCAGCTCGCAACACCGCGTATTTCGCCACAGGACTACGAAGCGTTCCGCACCTTCTGCGATCGCATCGACCGCGCCTTTGGGCAGCGCGTGGTCTTCGCGAAATGAGCGAGTCCGGCGTAGACTTCCGCGCCATGCGCTCGACGTTCCTCATCCTCGCCTCGACCCTCGTCTTCGCGGCCGCCTGTGACAGCGAGGCGCCCGCTCCCGAGCCCTCCGAGGCCCCCGCCGTCCCGACGACTCCGGCGCCCCAAACGACGCCGACGGCCCAATCCCCCGAGGCCGCCGCCGTGGCCGCCTACGACCCCAACCTGCCGGCCCCCGGACGCGCCGTGATTCGCGCAACCGCCGGCTGCCAGGAGTGGGTGCCTCGCAAGCCTCCGCGCACCATCCAATGCCCGCAGGAGCTCGAGGTCGGCGAGACGATCAACTTCACGAGCGACACCACGTGCACGCGCAAGGGCCTCGCGGGTCGCGAGGGCCCGGTGAGCTGCCCCGAGGTCAAGTCGCCCTAACGTGAAGAACGCGAGCGTGCTGCGCTTCGAGCGATGAGCCGGCGTCTACGCGCCGTCGAGGCCGAGGCGCATCAAGATCGAACGACCGAAATTTCGATGGCCGCTCGGCAGCGATTGGGCCTCCGCGACGGTGGTCCAAAATGCGCCGTTTACCACGGTAAATAGGCTGTTCATCAGGATGTTCGAAGCGTCGGGCAGGGGCGCGCCGCTGGCCTCGACGGCTTTCACGGCGAAGGCCCGGAGCCGGTGCTCGGCCTCGGTTTGCGCGTCGGGCCCGGCGAGGCTGACCACGCCGACGGCCGGGCCTCGCGGCGCGACAACAATTGGAACACAAACGATCCAGTCGTAGTCCTGCGCGTACGCGCCGCCCGAGTCGGTGGTCGGTTGAAACAAGAGGCTCGTACGCTTTTGGCTGCCCTTGGCCCAGGCGACCAGGCGGCAGAAGCGGAGCGCGTGGCCCGCGATGCCGCTGCCGTACTTGAAGCGAGCGCTCCATGTGCGGTTCGCGAAGCGCCCGAAGCTCGTCATGAGCTGACGCAGCTCGTCGTGCCACAACATGCCGATCCACGCGCCGTCAGGGCCCAAATCGCCGCCCAACACGGGGGAAAGCTCTTCCTCGACACGCTCGGTCAACATCTCCGCGAGGCTCGCCTGCCAGGCCGTCGCGCCGCGGCAGCGCCGCCGAATTTCTTGCGTGACCTCGCGCGCTTCGGCGTCGAGCACGAGGCCTTGATGCTTCGGACGGTAGGCGAGCGTGTAGCGGTAGCCGACCACCGGGTTGCTCACACGGAGCTCGGCCGCTTGCGGCGTCCACGTGATCTCGCAGCGCTTTTGCTCGGCGGGGACCGTCTCCCAACGATCCTGACCGCGCCCCTCGCGGCGCCGTTCGACGACGACCACGGCGCCCTCGATGACGTCGGCGTTGTCCTCGAAACGAAGGCTTATTGTGAGATCTTCCGCCGGGAAACGCACCACGTGGGGCCGACCGTCGTAGCCCTCGGCGCGCCAACCATCGTGGTAGCCGCGTTGCGAGGGGCGTATGAGATCGATGTCCGAGCGCGTCAACGCGAGCGCGTTCGACATGCGGTACGTCCACGCGCAACGCTCCAACATGCCGCCGTAGCCCACGATCCAAAACATCTTGCGCCCGTCGCGCAGCTCGGTCTCGTGCACATCGACGGGCCCGCGGCTCGAGCTTGCCGACTTTTCGCCCGCGATATCGCAGAAGGGGTGGGACGGTAGCGCGAGCACCGCGTCGCCTTGCACGCGCAGCTCTTCCAGGACCACGCGGGCCTCCACGAGGCCATCGCCGTAGACGGTGAACGTGCGCTGGTGGCTGCGCGCGCGGCTCAGCAAGACCGCTTCGAAGTCGCTGCGGCGACCGACGAGCGTCTGCTCTTCGTCCTCGGCCGGCGCCTGCTTCAAGGCGATCTCGAACTCGCCCGTGTAGTCGAAAGACCGGGGAAACACGCTCGGATCGACCGTCCACATTTGGTACGGGCGGTCCTCGTAGCGCACGGGCACGACCTTCACGCGGCCCGAGTCGAGATCGGCCGTGGCGAAGAGCGCGCGCTTCGGCCAGCGCCGCGCTTGGTAAGAGGCGCCGGCCGCGAGGTGCAACACGCCGCCAGAGGAGCTCATCGCGACCTCCGCCTCCGTATCGTGCAAATGGCCGCGCAAAAGCACGTCGATGGCGCCGTACAGCTTCGCGCGCACGTTGCCGCGCTCATCGTCGTGGAGCCAATCGAGCGGGTGATGCACGAGCCCGATGCGCAGATCGGGGTTCTGTTCTTCGAGCTTTTCGACCGCGCTTTCGAGCCACGCGCGGCCGAGCCAGAGCTGACCAAAGTCGTGCTCGTCGAAACAAAACGTCGACGAGTTCAGCGACAAAATCCCGACGCGCA
>CAYLJT010000301.1:0-9503 GCA_964383995.1 uncultured Polyangiaceae bacterium | reverse complement strand
CGCCACAGCGACGAGCACATCGACCTCTTCGGGGAAGCGTTGCACGGCGAAGCGCCCGGCTTCGAGCAAGAGCGTGCGGTTGTAGGCCCCCGCCTCGGCGTACTCCGAAAACTGCGCGCAAAGAGCGATCGCCATGGCGCGCTCTGCGTCATCAGCAGAATGGGTTCTCGGGGGATCGCGCCTCGGGGCCATGGGGGAGGGCGTCGAACATAGTCGGTCTTACCGGCGAGAAACCCGTTTTTTGCTACGATTTACGGTTCGCTTGAACTTTCTGCTCCATCGCCATCTCGCGCACCAAGAAGGCGGCCACGCCGACCTCGGTTTCGGGGCCATGTTGCCGGACATTTGGCGCATGGCTGAGCGCCGCATGCGGGTCACGATGCTCCGCGAGGCCTCGGGCGACGACGCAGAGGCGCAGCTTCTTCGCGGCATCAACCACCACCTCGAGGCGGACGCCTGGTACCACCGAACGAGCGTCCACACGAAAGGTGAGCAGAGCGCCCACGAAGCCCTGGTCGGGGCCCGGACGGGCGCGAAAAAGCTCGGTCTTTTTGCCCACGCCTTGTGGGAGATGACCCTCGACGGCGCGCTCCTCGAACGGGAGGGCATCGACGCAACACTGGCGGTTCTCCGGGCGTCGCTCGCGCGTTGCCGCGAGGTGCTCGCGGCGGTCTCGCGACACCACGGGGCCCACGAGCGGCTGAGCGGCACGGAACAAATACGCTTCGATCGCCGCGTCGATCACATCGTCGACGCGCTGGCGCGGGGTCCCTGGATCGGGGGCTACACGAGCGGCATGGGCCTCGTCGAGCGACTGAGCGGCATGCGCTCGCGCTTCGGTTTCCCGCCCTTCACCGACGCCGAAAGCAGCGCGCTCGCCGAGCACCTGGCGCCCGTCATGGCCCACGCCAAGGAGGCCCTCGAAGAGCTGGAAAAGGCTCGTTCTGAAGCTATTCGTGGATGATGACCACGGTGCCCTGCCCGAGCTCTTCACCCGTGTTGATGGCGTGCCAGCCGTCGGGCACCGGAGGATCGGTGAACAAGAAGACGCGGTGCGCATCGACCGGCGAGAGATTCACGCAGCCGTGGCTCCGCGGTGTGCCGAACACGTCGTGCCAATAGGCCGCGTGGAGCGCGTAGCCGCTCTCGAAGTATTGGATGTAGGGCACGTCGCGCAGTTGAAACGTCCCCTCGCCGCGCCGCTTCGTCACGCCGTACTCACCGTCGCCCTTGCGAGGCACCTTCGCCGGCGCGCTCGCTGCGCCCTTGGGATCGGGCTTGCTCGGGGCCCCCTTCGCCCCCGCGCCCTTGGCTTTTTCGCCCGGTTTTGTCGGCTTTTTCTGCGCTCGTCGCAGGCCCGTCGGCTCGTCGCCGTCTTCGAAGGCCGTGGTGTCGGCCTTGCCGCCGACGCTCGATGACTCGTTCGAGTCCATGGTCGCCGAGATGTGCTTGTTGCGAATGCGGAAGAACCCGCGCACGGTCGCGGTGGTCTTTTTCGGATCGTCGAGCCCCGCCTGACCGCTCGAAATCAGCGTGACATACACGGGTTTTTTGCCCTCCCAGAGGGTGAGCGTCTGGTTACCGATGGAGATCTCGATCCACTTTTCGCCCTTCTCCGCGGCCTCCGGGAAGCCCGCTGGCGTCAGCGCCAACCCGACGTCGAGCTGATGGAGCCAAGCGCCGCTCTTTGTGCGGTAATACTTCACTCCCTCAACCTTTTTCTGCTTCCCCGTGAGGGCGTGCAGGCTGCGGTAATCGAGGGGATCGCCGGGGATCGCCTTGCCCGACGACAGGTCGTACGACCGGGCTCCCTGGGCGCGGACGTAGGCCACGGGGAGCGTGAGATTGTCGTCGAGCGCGGTGCCGTGCCAGGGCGAGCCGGCGTCGGGCTTCACCTTGGTGGTGGGCGCGAGGCGAAGATCGGTCGTGATGGCAAAACGCCTTTGATACGCGTCCGAACCGGTCGGAAACGAGCCCACGAACGCGAGCCCCGTGTGCCTGCGCGCGCGGTCGGCAAACACGGCGTAGTCGGGCACCACGAAGTCCGAGATGTTGGGGATCAAGCGCTTGCCACCCTGCAACCAAAACGGGATGGGATCGTCGTCGGAGTCCCCGCCAAACAGCTCGCCGCGCGACATTTCGAGGCTGGAACGACCGCGCCCGAGCTCACCCACCTGCTTGTTCGCGAGGGGCACGCCCTGCGCATCGATGGGCACGTCGTCGGCGCCGAGCGCCACCTTCTGCACGTCTTCGTGGTTGTCGACGAACCACTGCAAGTGCTCCTTGAGCTTGAACTCGCTTTTGTCCTGCTCTTCGGCCGTCGGGACGCGCAAATACAAGGGCAACACCGCGCGCACGAAGCCGTAGCGGTAGGGCATGGGCTTGGCGAGGTTGGGCCTTTTCGACGCGGCTTTGAGGATGGGGTCCTGCATGTCGAGGGTCGCGTCTTTGCCGACACAAACGTAGCCCGCGGGTTGGATGCGGTACCAACCACCGGGACAGCCCGCCTTGCCCTCCGGCTCTTCGGCCCGAGCGATGATCGCGCCGACGCGCAAATAGCCTAGTTTTTTCGAGGTATCGCGGGGCTCTTTGTAAACCGTGCCGACGTAGCTCGTGATGCCGAGCACGGGTCCCGAGGGCGGCGCCGGGGCCGGGTTCTCCGGGGGCAGCACGACGCTCATCGCCGCGACGGGCGCGCCCGCATCCGGGTCCACACCGGCGTCGACAGAAGCGACGTCCTCACCTCGTGTGCAGCCGACGAGGGCGCCCAGGGCGAGGGCCGCGACGAGCGCGCGCCGCCGGCGAGTTGCGCGGAAACCGCTCATGCCGAGGTTTTAGTGCAGGCCACCGCGAGGGACAGCCAAAAAAGCGCCAACGAGACCCTCAGCCCGTGAGGCCCGACAACGGCCCGGTGCAATACGCGGGGTTCCCGAAGGTCGTGATGTTGATGCCCATGACCTGCGCGAGGGTGACCAGCAGGTCGTTGTGAAACTGCCCTGAATACTGCAGATATCGGCCCGTTTTGAGGGCACCGCCGCCACCTCCCAAGAGCACGTAGGGCATGTCGCGGCGGGCGTGCGTGTTGCCCTGGGCGATGTCGGTGCACCACAGAATCACCGTCTGATCGAGCACCGTGCCGTCGCCCTCGGGGATCGCGGCGAGCTTGTCGCACAGGTAAGCGAGCTGTGAAGCGTGCCAATTGCCGATATCAGCGAGCTGATTTTGGCTGACGCTGTCCGAGTCACCGGAGTGCGAGAGCGTGTGGTGGGGGGCCGACTGTCCGAGCCACGTGAAGATTTTTCCGGTGAGCACCGAGGTCCACTGCAGCGAGCCGACGCGCGTGAGATCGCAGGCGAGCGCCATCGCGAGCAGATCGATCTGCAGCTTGGCGATCGTTGGGTACAGATCGTTCGTGTAGATGTCGACCGGCCCGGGCATGTCGGGGATGGCGCAGGCGCCGCCCGAAATGCCGCCGGGCGCGTCGATGCGCTTGTCGATTTCGTCGAGGGCGTCGAGGTGCGCTTCGAGCCGATGACGGTCCTCGTAGCCGAGCTTTTGGTTGAGCGACTTGTAGTCGTCGCGCACGTAGTCGAGCACGCGGTGGCGCTTCTTGCGCCTCAACGCGAGCTCCAGCGGATCGGTCGAGAGGTCCGTGAAGAGCCTGTCGAACACCTTCCACGGGTCGTCTTCGGGGGGCACCGGGAGGCCCGGCCCCTTGTACGAAATACGCGACGAAACGCCCGCGTACTCGACCTGCACACCGAGCTCCAAGCTCGGCAATTTGGTGGTCGGACCGAGCAGCGTGGCGAGCAGTTGATCGAGGGAGATGCCCCCGCCCCAGCCGACGTATTTGCTTGGATTGCAGGCGTAAGGGAACAGATCGCCCTCTTGAAGCTCGGTGCCGGTGAGGGCGTGTCCGATGCCTTGCTGATGGGGATCGCCGGGCCCGTGGTAGGCCGATTCCATGTCGATGCCACGCAGCACCAGCATCTTGTCTTGATGCGCCGCGAGGGGCGAGAGCACGTGACCCAGGGTGAAATCGGACTCGGTCCCCACGGGGTTGAACTGGCTGGCGACGTGTCCGAGACCCGTGAAAAACACGATGAATCGCTTCGGAAAGACGTCGGCGTGGGCGCTCTTCCGGTCGAGCATGGCGTCGAGCAGGGGCAGGGCCACGGCCGTGCCCAACGCGCCTCGCAAGAGCTGCCTGCGGGACATGGGCTTCATCGGCGACCTCCGGACGACACGACGCGCGCCTCGGGCACGACGGCGTGGCGATAGCGAAAGGCGGGGGTCTGGGTGAGGGCGACGAGCAGCTCGCGCACGTCGTAGCCGCTCTCGGCGAAGGCCCGCTGGATGGTCTCCATGCTGCACTGATCTTCTTGTTTTTCGGCCCTGCCGTAGCCAAAACGAAACCACTGCGTCGCGATGCACTGGCGCACCTCGACGCTCTCCGCGAGGCGCTTGCCGAGCTCGAGGGCGCCATCGAAGTCGCCGTCGGCGTCGACCGTGTCGATGATCGTGCCCGAGGCGTCCACGGGCAGGCCGTGATCGAGATCGCGGTAGCGCCCGATGCCGTCGTAGTTTTCGAGCCCGAAGCCGATGGGGTCCATCTTTTGGTGGCAGCCCGCGCAGGCGGGGTTTTCCGCGTGCTCGGCGAATTTTTCCCGCGTGGTGGCGTTCGGATCGACGTCGGGCGCTTCGATCTTGATGTCGTTCGGAGGCGGCGGCAGAAGCTGACAGAGCAGCCGTTCGCGCACGAATTTGCCGCGGTGCACGGGGGACGATTGGTTCTGCTTCGCGTAGGTCGCGAGGACCGCGGGCAACGTGAGCAGCCCGGCGCGCGGCGCCGTCGGCGTGACCTTGACGAAGGCTTCGCCCGTGGGCCCGGAGACACCGAAGAAGTTCGCGAGCTCGGCGTTCATGAACGTGTACGGGGCGGTGAACAGCTCGTCGATCGAGGCCGTGCCGTCGAACACCACGTGGTCCAACATCGCGACGGCCTCGTCCCGGTAGAGAGGCCGCAAATCGCCGTAAAATTCCGGGTAAACCGCGGCGTCTTTGTTCATCTCTTCGATGTGCGTGAGGCCCAGCCACTCGAGGTGAAAACGCGCGACGGCGGAGCGCGCGCGGGGGTCACCCAACATGCGCCGTGCCTGGTCCTCGATCTGCGAGGCCTCGTGCAGCTCACCGCGATCGGCCGCCCCGAACAGCGTCGTGTCGGGCATCGTGCCCCACAAGAGATACGAAAGGCGCGAGGCCATTTCGTAGTCATTCAAGGGCACGACGTCGTTGGCCACGGGATCGGGCGTGCCGAGCTCCACACGGTAGAGAAAGTGGGGCGACTGCAGGATGGCTTCGAGCACCACTTCGATCCCCGTCGCGACGTCCACCTCGCTCTTGCCCCAGTGGTAAAGCTCGAGCAGCGCGGACGCTTCGTCGTCGCCCAGCGGACGGCGAAAAGCCCGCTTGCCGAAGGCAGAAATCCACGGGGTCACGCAGGCGTCGCCGGCCTTCACGGGGTCGCAGCCGAGGAGCTTGGGCAGGTCGACCACCGCGCGCTCCGCGATGTCCTCGGCGGCCTTCATGTATTGCTCGGCGAGGAGCTGGGTGACCGTCAACGAGGTGGCCTGGTTGTCGAACCCGAGGGCCTCTTCTTCGATGACGAAGTCCTTGCCAGGCTGCGTGTCGTCGCCCAGCAAATCGCGCACGGTGGCGTCGTACTCGGCGTGCGTCATGCGACGAATCGGTGAAGGACCGGGCTCCAAGACGCCGCACGCGCCCAGGTCGACTTCTTCTTTGGGCCCACCGATGTGCCCCGTGCAACCCGACGCCCACAGGCCGAAGGCGAAGAAAAGCGCGGGCAAGAAAGGGCGAAGGGGGGGGCGCAAGGGCAGCCTCGAAGGACCTCGACGCTACCACGGGCGGGGCCGGAGGGCCACGCCGCGACACTGGATTTCGGCCCCACTTCCACCATGATGCGGCGCCCCATGGCCAGGCCCTTCCCCGCCTTCTCCGCGCGCCTCGTCGTGCACTTCGTCGCGCTCGCGGTCGCGCTCTCGGCCCTGGGCCCCTTCGCCTCGACGCGGGCCGAAGCCGCCGAGCCAACCCCGCTCCTGCCCTGGATCGACGGCAGCCTTCGCTTCGAGATGGGCGCGCGCGACTTCAGCTA
Organism: uncultured Polyangiaceae bacterium; assembly: GCA_964383995.1. Taxonomy (GTDB): domain Bacteria; phylum Myxococcota_A; class Polyangia; order Polyangiales; family Polyangiaceae; genus CAYLJT01. Next base: position 3,331 of record CAYLJT010000301.1, on the reverse strand, counting down.
CAGCGATCCGATTACGTCGAACCTGAGGCCCTACGATATCGTTGGTGCTCCAACGATCGCCGCGTCCCTGGAGGCCTTCCCGCTCGCTTTGACCTACGTCCCGATCATCCGCCAGCTCGGCATCACCGGCCTCTACGCGCGGGCCCTCGGGCTCACGTCTTCGACCGAGGGCGGCGAGGCCGTGAGCACCACGTGGGATCGACTGCGCGTCGGCCTGCACCAACGGATGCCGCTGCGCCCCGACCTCGCCGTGGGCGTGCGCGGCGCCTTCGCGCTCAGCCGATTTCACTTCGCAGATGCGCCGCCGACGCTCGAGCCCGAGCTGCCCGACGTCACGTACAAGGGCTATCGCTTCGGCATCGACGGTCGGCTGTGGCTCGATCCCTGGGTCGTGACCGCCGACCTGGGCTACCACCTCGTGTCCTCCGGCGGCGCTGCGGCGGATCGTCACCGCGACCCGAAAATTCACGGTTTCGACGCGGGCTTCTGCGTGTCGCGCAGGCTCTACGAAGGGCTCGATGGGCGCTTCGAAGCGAGCTACGAGCGCTATGCCTACGCGTTCGAGCCCGTGCCCGGTGACGCGTACGTGGCCGGTGGGGCCCTCGATCAAATGCTGCACGTTGGCCTCGGCGTGGGGTTCTCACGATGATCGCGAGATGCTCGAAAATGGCTCTCATTGCGGCGTTTTTGGGCATTACCGGGTGCCCCGGGACGCTCGACGATCCGTCTCGCTTTTCGGCCCCCGACTGCGGCGACCTGGAAGCCGAGCTGTTCGTGCCTCGCTGCGGCAGCCTCTCGGGGTGCCACGTCGCAGACGCACCGGCGGCGCTCCTCGACCTGCAGTCCCCGAACGTCGCGGACAGGGTGGTGAACGTGGCCGCGACCATCACGTGCGGCGGCGGATTGCTCGCCGATCCCGCACACCCTGAGGCCAGCATCCTCTACCAAAAGGTCATCGAGGACGTGCCCTGCGGCTCACGCATGCCCCTCGGCAGCGCTGACCTCACGCTCGACGAGCAGAGCTGCATTTTGACCTGGATCGCCGCCCAATCCCCGTGAGCGACGAGAACGAAAGCTCGGGGGCGCTGCTCGCTCGAATCGCGCATTTGGCCGCGCCGATCGCTTTGTCGCAGCTCACCGTGGTGGCCATGAGCCTCGTGGACACGGCCGTGTTGGGGCGGAGCTCGGTCGACGATTTGGCCGCCGTGGCCATCGGTCGTTCGGCGATCTTCGCGGGCTCGGCGCCCGCGTTTGGCGTCGGGATCGCGGCCGAAACGCTGACCTCGCAGGCGGTCGGCGCGGGGGAGCACGGGCGCGCTTGGGGCGCCCTCGTGAGCACGCTGTTTGGCTGTGTGATCATGACGGTTGTCTCGGTCATGTTGACCTTTGGCATCTACGCGTTGATGCCCACGCTCGGGGTCGAAGCGAGGCTCTTGCCCGACGTGCTCGCCTACATTCTGGGCAGCCTGCCGGGCCTCGTGGCCTTCAGCGGATACTTTGCGGCGCGAAGTTATTTGCAGGCGTACGGCAGCACGAAGCCCATCGTTTTGGCGGCCGTCTCCGCCAACATCGTGAACGTCATCGCGTGCAGCCTGCTCGTGCTCGGGGACGACGCGCTCGCCTTCGTGGGGCTCCCCGGAGTGGGGCTGCGCGGGTTGGGCGCGGCGGGCGCGGGGCTCGCGACGAGCTTCGGGTTCATCACGTTGTTCGTGGTGACGGCGTACGGCGCGCGACAGCTCCGCCCGCGAGAGCCTGCGACGAAGGTGCCGTTTTACACGGTGCTCAAGCTGGGCGGACCGATCGGGGCGCAATTGCTGGCTGAAATAGGGGTTTTTGCGCTCGCCGCGCTGGTCGCGGGCCGGCTCGGGGCGCATGTGGTGTCGGCGCATCAGATAGCGCTGGGGCTCGCGAGCTTCACGTTCATGGGGGCCCTCGGTGTGGCGGGCGCGACGGCCACCGTGGTGGGGCAAGCGGTGGGCGCTGGTCACCGGGCCCTGCGCCCGGGGCTCCTCGGGATCGGCCTGGGCGCGCTCGTGATGTTGCTGGGCGCGGTCGTGTTTGCGACGATTCCACGCGCGCTGGTGGGTCTGTTCACGGCCGATGAGACGATCCTGGATGTGGGCGAAAATTTGCTGAGAATTGCGGCTGTTTTTCAACTTTTCGACGGCGTTCAAGCGGTCGCTTCGGGGGCCCTGCGGGGCGCTGGCGACGTGTCCTATCCGCTGGTCGCGAACATCACGGCGCACTGGCTGATCGGCCTGCCGACGTCGTTGCTGTTCGGGTTCTGGTTGGGGCTGGGCGCCGCCGGGATTTGGTACGGCCTGACCCTCGGGCTCATCACGGTGGCGGCGCTGCTGACGCTTCGTTTCGTGCTCGTCGCGCGACGATCGATCGCGCGCGTCACGTGAGCGGCTCGCCGCTCCGGGAGGGCACCACGTGGCTCGCCGCGGCGGTCGTGGGCTACACGGCGCTGCGCGCCGTCGAGCCCACGAGCGCCGCGGGAGCGGTCGTGCTCGCGCTCGCGCTGATGGCCCTCGTGGTGGTGGCGTTTCGCTGGGCGTCGGGGCCCGCCGCGCGGGTCGCCATCACCGCGTTTTGCGTGCTGGTCGCCGCGGGCGCGGGGGATGCGTCGCCGGACCTGGCCGCAATGAGCAGCGCGGCCTCCATGGTCGCGAGCGTCGCGGGCCTCGTGGGGCTCGCGGAGGTGGTGTCGATGGGGCGACGGGATCGGGCCGCGCGTTGGGCCACCTTCGAAGCGAGCGCCGTCGTGCTCCTCGCGGGAACGGTGGCCACATCGCTGCCCGCGGCCCGCGGCCTGTTGCCGTCACGCACGGCCAACCTGGACCCCGCGGTGGACGCCCTCGCCGCGAGCGTCGCGGGCACAATTTCGCTTGTTTTGCTGGGCGTCGCGGCGGTGCGGCTGTTCGTCGCGCGGCGCTTCGAGATCGGTACGGCCGAGCGCCTCGAAGGCGCGCTGGCGGTGATCATCACGGCCTCCGCCGTGGCGATCACCACACGGGTGCTGCACCTTGCGCCGCTCGATCGCGCGTTGACCGCGGCGGCCGCGGCCGCGGGGCTCGCGTCGGCGTGCCTGCCGCGGGTGCGCGATGCCGCCTTGCTCGGTCAAAGCCTGCGCTTCGGGGTGGCCTTCGTGGCGATGGTCGCGCCGTCGGCCTTGGTTGCGGCCTACGCGGGTCGCGCCGCACCCACGCACGCCGCCGCGCTGGCGGCGGCGGCGGCGTGCGTGGGCGCCGCCGCGGGGGTAGCCGCGTGGCCCCTCGCGCGGTGGTTTACGCGGAGGCCGCGCGCCCTCGGGCGCGCGGCCTCCGCG
>CAYLJT010000300.1:0-9538 GCA_964383995.1 uncultured Polyangiaceae bacterium | reverse complement strand
AACTTCCTTCCGACCCGCACCTCGGGCCAGACCACGGGCACCATGGCGGTCAAGCTCGGACTTCGGGGGGTCGACGCCTTTTTTACCGGGACGTCCTCGCCCTGCCTCAGCGTCCTCAAGCCGGTCCCGATGGGCGGCGCCAAGGTGGACACCGGGCCCCTAGCGAGCGCTCATACCAGCGACCAGGACAGCCTCTTCTGGCGTCACGAGCGCCTGCACCGGGCCGTCATGCGTGATTACCTTCCGCCAAGAGCTCTTTCGGCTCGAGCGCGAGGCCCTTGAAGCCCGGGCGTGGTCGAACCTTACCGTCGCGCAAGCCAGCGAGATTTGGCGCGAGCATCGGGAGCGAACGCTCGACTGGACGCAGAAGGTGCGCGCCGCAAGGCCGCGCCAACGGCCCGGCCTCAACGACGCCTACTGGGCGCTCCAGTCCAAAAAAGACGGCCTCTGACCCCCGCTGCCCGTCCTGGGCTCCTCCGGCCCCTTTCTTCGCCCGTCGACCCTCGTGCTGTGGGTTGACGGTGAAGGTGGTTGTTTGGTAAGTTTCCTGGTCAGGCGTCGTGCCCGTCTTCCTGCCGGCAGCTCCCCCCTTGCACCAACTTCCGCGCGCACTGCCCCAGGTCTTCCCATGTCACATTCGGCGGGCCCACGCGCGTCACAGCCCCCGTATGTTCGGTCGAACGCCGACGGAGATGTAAGGTATGTGCGGAATCACCGGGGCCTTCGACGCGAAGCTCGCGCGCTCGGCCCAAGAGCTTGGCGAGACGGTGGAGCGAATGACCAACGCCATCGCTCACCGTGGGCCGGATGACTTTGGCTACCACCGCGACGCGGAGGTGGGCCTCGTGTTGGGTCACCGAAGGCTGTCGATCCTGGACACCTCCGCGGCCGGGCACCAACCCATGGCGTCCGCCGACGGCCGCTTCGTCATGGTGTACAACGGTGAGGTCTATAACTTCCGCGACCTTGCCAAGGAGCTTGCCAGTCACGGCGTCCACCTGACGAGCGGCAGCGACACCGAGGTCATCCTGGAATCGTTCTGCGTCTTCGGCGTGGCCGAGACCTTGCCACGCATCCGGGGCATGTTCGCCTTCGCGGTGTGGGACAAAAAAGAGCGCGTGCTGCACGTTGTCCGAGACAGGCTGGGCATCAAGCCCATGCACTGGGCCAAGGTCGGCTCGGCTGTCTACTTCTCCTCCGAGCTCAAGTCTTTCTCCCATGGGCCCGGCGCCGACCTGAGCGTCGATCCCCGTTCGCTCGAGCTGTTCCTGCGCCTCTCCTACGTCCCGGCGCCGCTCAGCATTTTCAAGAGCATCCACAAGCTGGAGCCGGGGATGCACGCCTCGTTCTTCCCCGATCGGGAGCCCACCTTCCGACGCTATTGGGACGCCATGGAGGTCGCGCTCAAGGGGCAAGACGACCCGCTTCGCCTCTCGCCGTCCGAGACAATCGACGAGCTCGATCGCATTTTGCGCGGCGCGGTCGACCGGCAAATGGTCTCCGATGTGCCGCTCGGGGCCTTCCTGTCAGGCGGCGTCGATTCGTCCACGGTGGTCGCCATCATGCGCTCCATCAGCACCTCCAAGGTCAAGACCTTCTCCCTCGGCTACCAAGACAAGGCTTACGACGAGACGGAGGCCGCCGCAGGCATCGCGCGCCACCTGGGCACCGACCATACCGCCCTCGTGGTCGAGCCCGAAAAGGCCCTCGCCGTGGCCATGGATCTTCCCACGCAATACGACGAGCCCTTCGCCGATCCTTCCCAAATCCCGACGCTTCTGGTCTCGCGGCTGGCGCGCCGCGACGTCACCGTGGCCCTCTCCGGCGACGGCGGCGACGAGATGTTCGGTGGCTACCTGCGCTACAAGTTCCTACCCAAGCTGTGGGAGCGCATCGGCTGGATCCCGCCCTCCGCGCGCAAGGTGATGGGTCAGGCGGCGAAGCTCGCCAACCCCGATCGTTGGGACGCGCTGAGCGAGACGTTGCACCTTGGTTTGCCGCAGTTTGGCGACAAAATCCACAAGGCCGCCTCGGCCCTGCAGTCGCCCGATTTCGACACGGCCTACTTCCGCTCCATCAGCCGCTGGCCCAACCCCGACGAGCTGATGCGGAGCCCCGACCCGACCACGCACCTCGACGCCATCGAGCGGGTGGCGCCCCTGAAGAGCCCCGTGACGCGCATGCAGATGTTCGACACGCTGACCTACCTGCCTGACAACAACCTGGCCAAGGTCGATCGCGCGTCCATGTCCACCTCGCTGGAGGTGCGGGTGCCCTTGCTCGACGAGGAGGTGGTCGACTTCGCCTTCCGCCTGCCCCGCGGGGCGCACATCGAAGGGGAGACCAAGGCCGTGCTGCGCGGGGTGCTCGACAAATACGTACCGCGCGCGCTCACGAGCCAACCCAAGATGGGCTTCGACGTACCCATCGACGCCTGGCTCCGGGGCCCCATGCGCGGCTGGGCCGAGGACCTCTTGTCGCCGTCGGCCTTCGACCGCCACGGTCTCTTGCAGCGCTCGGCTATCATGCCCACGTGGGAGGCGCACCTCGCGGGGACCATCAACGCTCGTCAAGCGTTGTGGAACCTCCTCATGTTCCAGGGTTGGTACGCCCGCTTTGCAGGAAGTCGTTCATGATCATCGTCGCCGTCCTCTTCGGGCTTTGCGTGCTCCTGGTCATTCACCCGTACAGCACCTACCCGCTGAGCCTCATGCTGCTGCGGAAGCGCGAGCAGCCCGCGGTCGAGCCCGTCCCCGAGCCCCAGTCCTTCGCGGTGGTCTGCTGCCTGCTCAACGAGCGCTCGGTCGTCGAGGCGAAGATCAAGAACATGCACGCGATCGCCGAGCGCATCCCCCCTTGCCAAATCTTGATGCACTCGGACGGCTCGACGGACGGTACCAACGAGGTCCTGGAAGCGCACCGCGACACCATCACGGTGTCCATCGTGCCCACGCGTCAAGGCAAGAGCGTCGGCATGGACACGCTGCTCGAGCTGACCGACGCGGAGATCGTCATCTTTACCGACGCCAACGTCACCATCGACCCGGATGGTGTGGCTTCCCTCAAGAAGTCGTTCACCGATCCGACGGTCGGTTGCGTGATCGGCCACCTGAAATACGTCAACGCCGACGAGAGCGTCACGGCCATGACCGGGACAACCTATTGGCGGCTCGAAGAGTGGGTCAAAAAGCTCGAAAGCGATGTCGGCTGTGTCATGGGCGCCGACGGCTCGATCTTCGCCATTCGCCGGTCGCTCTTCCAGAAGGTCCCGCCCGACATCATCGACGATTTTTTCACCTCGATGAGCATCGTCTGCAAGGGCAAGCGCATCATCGCCAACCGCGAGCTCGTGGCCTACGAGCGCTCCGAGGTGGCCCGCGGCGACGAGGTGCGGCGCAAGGTGCGTATCGCCTGCCGCGCGTTCAACTGCCATCGCCTGCTCTGGCCGCAAATCAAGCGCCTCCCCGCGCTGCGTCTGTACCAATACATCTCCCACAAGCTCATCCGCTGGTGGGCCGGCTTCTTCCTGGTGATCGGCGCAGTCGCCTTCCTTGCCTTGCTGTACATCGGCGTCGGCCCTTACTTCGCCTATTGGGCGTCCGGCGCGGTCGCGGTCGTCATCCTCGCGCTCATCTTCATCAAGAGCGGTCCGATCGGCGCCGTTGGCGACATCCTGACCGCCATCATGGCCACCGCCATGGGGGTCGTGCGCTCGCTTCAGGGGCAGCGATTCCAGACCTGGACGGTCGCCGCCCGCCAGAGCGAGGACAAGCCTGCCAAGTAGGGGCCTCCCCCCAAAGGCCTTGCCTTTGGGGGGGCGCGACCGTTCTTGCGAGCGCGTCTACCCGTCAGGCGCGGCGGTTGGCCGCGATGTCGCGGTAGACCTTCATCAAGGTCTCGCCGACCACCGACCAGTCGTAGCGTCGTTTGACGAGCGCGAGCCCGCCCTCGGCGAGGGTGGCGGCGCGCTCCGGGGTCAGGCTCAGCACGCCGTCGGCCAGGCCATCCACCCGCGGGGTCACGATGATGTGGTCGCCGTCGGTGGGGATGCCTTCGGCGCCCAGGTCGGTGGACACCACGGGCACGCCCGCCGCCATGGATTCCAGGATCTTGAGGCGCGAGCCACCGCCGATGCGGAGCGGCACGACGGACGCGATGGCACCCTGGTAATAGGGCCTCACGTCGGGCACGGAGCCGGTCACCTCGACCCCGGGCAAGGCCGCGAGGTCTTTGACGGACTGGGGAGGACTGCGGCCGACGACGCAGAACTTCCAGTCGGGATGCTGGGCGAAAATGCGCGGCCAGGGGCCGCGGGCGAACTCCGCCGCGCCGTCGGCGTTGGCATGGTAGTCCATGGAACCTACCATGATGATGCGCTTCGAAACGCCGGGCTCGGCCTTGTTCTTCGCGGCCACCTCGGCGAAGCTTGCCACGTCGACGCCGTTGTCCACGGCGGACACGTTCGACCCCGGCGCGAGGTCGAGCAACAGGCGCTTGTCGCGCTCGCTGCACGTCACGTGCGCGTCGAACTGACGGGCGAAGCGGGGCTCGTACCAGGCAAGCTTGGCGACCGCCAGCCGGGCCGCCACCTTGATGTGCAGCTTGTTGGTGTTTTCGCCGTAGCGGCGCTGCACCTCGGACTCGATGTTGTGCCAGTCGCAGACCAGCACGGGTTTGCTCTCCGCCGCGCGCAACATGGGTAGGTAGGCGGCCAAGTGCACCCCCTCGACCTGGACAGCGTCGAACTTCATCTGAGCGCACAGGCGCGCGACCGTGTCGCACATTTCCTGCGTCGTGTAGTTCAGGACCGGGATGGGCAGCTCGCCGATGACGCTCTTGACCAGCTTGTCGAAGGTGTACGGTCGGCCGCGCACGAGCGTGACCACGCGCTCTAGGCCCAGGGAAAACTGCTCTTTGGCGGCGCGCGCCTCGGGGCGGCGAAAGTCTCCGGAGTCGTCCTCGAAGGCGAGGAAGGTCACCTTGGTGTGCTTGGCGAGCTCGTGGACGAGGTGCCAGTTACGGAGCTTCGCGCCGGTGTCGCGGGGCCAGGCGGCACGGTGGGTGAGGTAGAGGAGGCGCTTCGGCCATTCGGGCGAGAGGTTCACAGGATCCGCGTGGCATGGCTCCGTCGGCGCGGCAAGCGCGGAGGAGCAAGTGGATGGTCAGAAGCTGGCGCCGCGCGTCGCGACGGCCATGCGCACAGCCAAAATACGCGGATCGTGGGGCCCGAGGCGCACCACGCGCGACGCCGCAGCGGCGGCCCTGTCCATGGCCTCGAACGCCAGTCGGCTGGTGAGCGGGATCTCTCGGGAGCCCCAGCTCTCCGGGAAGGCATATCCCCATTTTTGCATGAACGGCCCGAAGATCCGCACCGCCAGTGGCCGCACCGCGGGGGTGTACTGGTCGTAGAAGTCGTCGCTGCGATCGCGGGTGGCGTTCTTGACGGGGATAGGCCGCTGCCAAGGTACGCCCATCTTGTCGAGCGCGACCTTGAAGTCTTCCTGCAGGTTCTCCTTGCGCAGCACGAAATCGAAGGGCCGGTGGGCCGCCAGATACCAGTTGTAATAGACCGTGGCGGAGCGATAAAACCGCTCGAAATACGAGGCGAAATCGTTGCCCTCGTTGACGTAGGCGAAGCGTTCGAGGTGCATGGGCCGCACCCAACCGCCGTTCTCGGCGAGCATCCGCGGATCGGTAAACTGACCGTTGGGGTTCATCCGAAAACGCAGGTAATCGGTCACCACCGCGTCGACCGGGTTTCGCACCCCGGCCAACGCGAAATAGCGCCGTTCGTCCTCGCACGCGAGGTGGTAGAACTCTGCGTAGTTCGAGTGCTTGTGGTAGAGCGGGTCCCCCCCGTAGGTCACGCACAGCTCGGTCGCCACGGCCGTCGAGGCCGTGTGCGGCACCTCGATGAACACGTAGCGGTGTTTGCGACCTACGACCATCGGACTAGGCCTTGGCTCGCAGCGACTGGAAGGTGCGCGCCAGGGCCTCTTCGGTGGACACGGGCTGCTTCCAGCCGAGGGCCTTGATCTTGCTGTTGTCGAGGCGCACCGGGCGCCACATGGCCTTCACCTTGTAGGGCGTAAACGCCGGCGGGAGCTGGCCTTGTGAGTGATCGACGTACCAGGTGATAAGCTTCGAGAGCTGGATCATGATGGGGTAGGGGATGCGCAGCGTGCGCAGCGGTTGGACCTCGCGCTTGTAGCGCTCGAGGTACTCGCTGCAGGTGGGAAGATCGTCGTCCCACAGGCCGTACACCTCCCCGTCGGGGGCCTTCTGACCCACGAGCACCGTCGCGTCGGCGCAGTTGTCGATGTACGACAGTGGCAGCGGGTTCTTGCCGCCGAGGTCGACGAAGAAGCCGAACAGATCCATGCCGATTTTGGCTGCGGGAGCCCCGGAGCCGTTGCCGTAGATGACGCCCGGGCGCACCACGACGAGCTCGAAGCCGATCTCTTTCTTCTTCTGCCAAAACAGATTTTCTTGCCACACCTTGGCGTACGAATAGACGTCGCGGAGCTTCGGGTTGTCCTCGATGGGCGTATCTTCGTTGATGGTCGCGCCGTCTTGCAGGCTGGCGATGCCGAAGGCCGAGAACGAGCTCATCAACACGACGCGGATCTTGCGCTTTTGGCGGGCGATGGCGTCGATGAGCTTCTGCGAAGCCACCACCGTGCTCATGAACATGTCGGTCGGGGCGCCGCGCATCATGATGGCAAGGTGGTAGACGACGTCGACCTCCGCCATGGCGTTGTCGACCACGCCCGGGGTCAGGAGGTTGCCCTCGAAGATCTCCAGGTTGGCGTCGGGGAAGTCTTTGCGCATCGCTTCCAGGTGGCCCCATTTGCCGCCTGGGCGCACCAAGCATCGAACGTCGCGCTCGCCGCGCTCGAGCAGCCGACGAACGACCGCCGAGCCAGCGTAGCCGTTGGAACCTGTAACGAGGACTTTCATGACGACTTCTGGCCTCCTTCGCGCACCTGGCGGAAGATCTCGTCCATGACGTAGCTCACGCGGTCCATGTCGCGGTAGGGGACGGGGGGCGGGCTGTCGTTGAGGATGCTGTCGTAGTAGGCCTCCACCAGGTTGCGCATGCCGGTGAAGTAGTGGAACTCGCTGCGCGCGAAGTCGTACAGGTTGCGGCCGCCTTCGCGGAGGTAAGACAGGCCCTCGTTGAAGCTCGGGAACAGACGCCCGATGGCGCTCGGGAATTTGGGCGCCGCCTCGACCACCACCGTGCGGTTCGTGTAGTCCGCGTGGATGGTGTTCTTGGTGCCGTAGATGCGCAGGAAGTGCCCCGCGGGCCGCACCGTGACCGAGTAGCTACCGAAGGCCGTCACCGCCTCGCCCTTCACCATGACACGCAGCTCGTCCATGGCCTGATCGCGGATGTCGCCGAAGCGCTCCTTGCGCCGCGTGTAGGCGTGCGCATAGACCGCCGGCTCTTCGTCCGGAATCAACGGCATGATCTTGTTGAACAGGTGGTCGATCGAGTTGTGGAAGAGGAGGCCCGGGAGCTTGTAAACCCAGTAGTTTTTGTCGCGGAGCAGGATGTCGCCGAAGTTGCCGCTGGTGTCGAAGCCGAAGTGGGCCTCGACGTGCACCACGTCGCCGACCACGCCCGAGCTCAGCAAGTCTTTGATGGCAAGGGCCGGGGGCTCGAAGTTGAACTCCCAGCCGATGGTCAGTTTCTTGTTGGTGGCGACCGCGTGGTCGATGATTTTCTTCCCCTCCACGCGATCCATGGCAAGGGGCTTTTCCACCAACGTGTGCGCGCCCAGATCCATGGAGCGGGTGGCAAGGTGGACGTGGGAGCTCGGGGGAGTGGTAATGTGAACGACGTCCGGACGCTCGACCGCCATCATGCGCTCGAAGTCGTCGTAGAAGCTAGGAACACCCATACGTACGGCGAATTGCTCGGCGATCACCTTTTCGAGATCGCACGCGGCAATGAGGGTGCCTTTGCCTTTCGAACGCTTGATCGCTTCGGCGTGGCCTTCGGCGATCTTTCCACATCCCACGATGGCGACTTTTAGGCTCATTGAGGGGTCCTTTTTAGAAACGGAGGCGGAAGCTACTCGATTTGTCGTAGCAATCCAAGGCCGTCTTGTGCGCAGATTTTTCGCAAAAAAAGAGCGACAAAATGGGCTTTTTATGGGGGCGGCGGCTCGCCGCGATCTTCCGGATCTTCGTCGTCTTCTTCCAGGCCCTGCGCCTTGCCTTCGTCGAGGGGCACGGTGATGACAAAGCCCTGTCCCACCGCTCCTCCCAGCCAGGCGGTGCGCTTCAGCGTGGCCGCACGCGGCGATCCGAGCTGAAAACGCGGGGCAGCGTCGGTCTTGACGTGGAGCTCGAGCATCACATCGTACATACCCCGTGTGAAGGCATCCACGACGCCGCGCAATTGGGGCCTGCGGTGCCCCCCGGGCAGGAAGGAGAGGTACTCGTCGTAGCCGAGGGGGCCCAAAACCACGGTGAAACGCCCCGTGCCGTCGTACACATAGCGGCCGATGGTCAGGTCTTCTCCCAACGTGCAGTTCATCACGCCGGCCTTGTTTCGTAGGCTCTTTTCGATCTTCGTCCAGTGCCCGACGAACTGCTCCAGGCGCGCTCCCATGCTGCCGAACATGTCGCGCAACACCACCTCGAGGCCACGCGCGGAGCGCGATTTCGAGGCCAAGAGCGGCGCATAACGCATGTAGAAAAAGCGCGGTAAGGGCGTCGGGTGATCGCGCACGCCGTCGACGCCCACGGCGCACAACATACGCCGCGAGAACGGGTCGTCGCCCTTGCGCCGGTACATCGCCGCGAAGCGGTATTTCGACCACGCGCGGTACACCAACGACAAAAGCCGATGGTGAAACACATCGAGCATCTCGCGCACGGGCTGGGGCCCACCCTGGTAGTCGGAGAAGGCCAGTTGCTCGGAGAAGTGCGGGGGCAAGGGAGACGTCGAGCCGTACAGCCCCATGAAGCTCAACGTGACTCGCGCTCGCAGCACCGCGTCCGGGTATTTCAAGGCAACGACGTCGCTCACGTCGCTGGAGGCGAACACCAACGAGGTGTCGGGGCGCAGCCGAATACGCTCTTCGGAGGGCGGCCCGAGCTGCCCCAAGGGCTTGCCCCCGAGGGCCCGCTCCAAAAGGTAGACAAGCCTGTAAAACGCGTAGCGACGCGCGTCTTTGTGGAAAGGCTCGACCGCCTCTTTCAGATCAACGCCAGGTTGCCGCTCCTCGGCTCCCATTTGTACACCACGCGAGTTCCTGTGCCTGTGACTGTGACTTGCGTAAACGAGTTGAGCGAGACGTAGCTTGCGAGCATCTCGTTCAGGATGCTGGCAAACAGGTACATCTCCCCTTCACCTGCGAAACCACCTTCGTCGAGCTCTAAGTCACACGCCACGCCGCGCACCGGCGCGCCGCGGTAGAGCCTATCGGTGGGCCGCACCTTCAGCGACTTCATCGCCGCCAGGCGAAGCTGATTGGCGCGGGCGGCCTGCCTGTCGAGGACCGCCTGAAAATTGTAGATTTCG
>CAYLJT010000299.1:0-9547 GCA_964383995.1 uncultured Polyangiaceae bacterium | reverse complement strand
GGCGGCCGAGAGCAGGCAGGCAAACACGAAGGCGAGGCGGAGGTCGATGGCGGGCGCGGTCATGGCGGGCCCTATCGCACGCCCCGGGCCACCCGGGTCGAAGCGCGAAAAGGCCTTGTTTCGTAGGCTTTCGTCGGGTGAATCAAGCTTGATCCAGGCCCCGTCGCGCCTTCACAGCTTGTGCAACTTGCGCGATTCGGCCGGGACGACCTGCGCGCCGCGGGTGATGCCTCGTTGCGCGCGACGCCACGCATCGGTACCCTCGCCGCCTACCCCCGAGGCGTGTTTATGTGGCAAGTCCAAGGCTTCCACGACGGCATTTGGCTCATTCTCCGCAGCTCTTTCGGCGGTTTGCCCGAGCTGCCGCCGCAAAGCGAGGTGCTGGCAAACAACGCCGCCACCTCCTCCGTCGACGCGTGGTTCCCCGAGGGCCCGGGCGAAAACGCGCTGCTCCACGAGGTCGTCGCCGCCCTCGGCTTCGTCTCCGACGACGGCTTTGCCCCGGTCGCCACCGCGGTCCTCAAAGAGACCATCCGCCGCGCCCTCGACGCGGGCCTCTTGCGCGCCGTCCGCGTGCGCGTCGGCACCCCGGCGGGCAAACGCCTCGACGTCATCGACGACGACCCCAACGACGGGCCCGCGCCCCAGCAAAAGGTCAACCCGCTGATCGACGTGGAGCCGGTGGTGTTGGTCAAGCGGCCCTACACGAAGCCGAAGCGCCAGCCCATCCGCCTGACCGCCGACATTGCCTTTGACGGCAAGGCCAAACTGACCCGTTCGAGCGACGCAATTGACCTGTACGACGCAGCCGTGGGCGGGAAGAAGCTGGCCTTCGACGGCAAGGACAACGAGTTCGCGGGGGACAAGCTGGGACCCGGTGTCGTGCTCTACGCCGAGGGTGTGAAGCCCAGCGCGGCCATCGGCGACGTGGTCTTCGAGCTGACCTTGACGGGGGGCTCGAAGCCCGTCGGGCCCCCCGCCAAAGACAAGATGACCGCGGTCGAGCTGACCCTGGAGATCTGCGGTCCAAGGCCCGATGGCGGCGGTGAGCCGCCGGTCATCGCCACCCCCGACAAGTTCGACAAAGGGCGCTATTTGCTGCCGCAAAAGCCCAATCCCGCGGCCCTCGATGCGGCCCTCGAAGAGCCCCATTTGCGGGCCAAGGTCATTGTCAAGAAGGCCAAGCCCGAGGCCTGGGACGGCGAGCTGAGCCTTTCAGGCGCGGGGGGCGCGCGGCTGAAGCTATTTGCCAAAGAGGTCCCCGAGGCGGGCGAGGCCGCTTTGGCGCTGCCTGTGGTGCTGAAGAACGCCGATATTCCCGCGGACGGCCACGTGGTGTGGGCCGAGGGCGCGGCGGTCAGCGCCGACTTGCGCGACGCGGGGCTGACCCTGGGCGCCAAAGACATCGACGCCGAGGGCGACAAGGTCAGCGCGACGGTGCTCGACGTGGTGCTCGAGGTCTGTCAGGCCCGCACGGCCGCCCCCGCGGCCGGCGATCCCGCGGTGTTTACCGCCGACGACAAAATCAAGAAGGGCCGCTATCTGCACAAGCAAGACGGCACGAAGAGCCACGGTCGGGCCATGTTGATCATCAAGAAGGTCAAGCCCGAGGCCTTCGATGGCACGCTGTCTCTCGCGCCCATCAATGCCAGTGTCGCCGCCTACGACGCCGAAGATCCGGCCGGCGGCGCCAAGCTGGCGAACCCGTACGAGGTCGCCAACACCGCCATTCCGGCCGACGGAAAGAAGGTGTTTGCGCAGGGCGAGAGCACGAGCGGCGCGCTGCGGGACACGGGCTTCCGACTGACCATCAAAGACCACCTGCCGAAGGACGGTGACAGGGTCAATGTCAGTGTCGTCGAGATCACCGAGATCAAGGCCACCATCAAGTCGACCCCGGCCAACACCGCGAGGCCCGGCGCCGTGGCGCCCCTCGATCACGAGTTCAAGGCCACCTCGGCGTCCCCCGATTTCGCCGTGAATTTGCCGCTGGTCCTGATGCGCAACGCGCAGCCCGACATCTTGCTCGTGGCCACCGTGGCGCCGGTGCCCGGCAACCTGGCCGATCTACCCATGAAGTGGCAGGCCGTGCGCAACGACCAAGACCACGCCAGCATCGGCGGCGAGGCCGATCTTCCCACGCTCGGCCCCGATCCGCTGGTGCCCGCCGACCCGCGCCGGGCGAACCTGAACGCCAACGCCAAGGGCTCGTTCCGCATCCGACCTTACTTCCCGGCGACCACCGCCGGCAAGTACTCGAAGTTCGACAAGGAGCCGAGCATTCCCCTGCAGCTCGTGCTGGCCGACGCCACCGTGGTGGCCGACGCCAGCACCGCCAACGTGGGCACCTTGACGGCCACCATCAACGCCGGGAGCGTCGGCATCACCAACGGCTCCTGGACCGCGGGCCTGCCCGGCGCCGGCATGGCCATGGACCTGACGAGCGACGTGGTGGGTGGCGGTGCCGACGGCCTGTTGGGCCTCGACAAGGTGTTCGCGGGCTTCATCAACGACCTGCGCAACGTCGACATCGTGGCCACGTACACCGACTCCACCGTCGCGCCTGCGGTCAACCACACGCTCATCAACGTGTACGTCTCGAACCGCGCCCAAGCCACGGGCGCCATGGGCACCACACCGGTCTTCCAGGCCGGCGACCCGGCCCCCGCCTCCCACGCCTACCCCATCCTGGACACGGGCCGGCCCGGCGGCGGCTTGGGAGGCGACACCGCCACCATGACGAGGAGCACCATCGTCAGCAAAAACCCACGGCCTCTGGGCCAGCGCTGGCGCATCACCTGCATCGACTCGCCGGGCCGGGGTTTCCCGAAGAACCACCCCATTTTCGCCGCCGCCGTGTTGAGCGGCATCCACTACCGACACCAGTTCCGGGGCGCCTTTTCGTTCTGGACGAACTTCAGCGGTGTGATCGGCGCGACGGGCGATCCGACCGATCGCGTCTACTCCGTCATCCGCGTGATTCCCTGGGAAATGACCGGCGACTGGACGGTCAACTACGCCGCCGTGCCGCCTACCTTGACGGTCGTCAACCCCCACACAGGTAACTCCGCGGGCGCCACCGTCGCTCCCATCGGCCGGGCCCAAGACCACGCCCTCGAGGTCCGTCCGCCCTCGGGCATCACGACCGGCATCGCCTTCGACGGACGGGTATGAAGTTCCTGTGGGCCCTCGGCCTGACCCTGGCCCTCGGCCTGACCCCGGCGGCCTGCGCCAAGACGCCGATTGGCCCCGACAAAAGCACCGAACCGAAAGAAGCGGTAAGCTCCATGGATCAAAAACCAAACCCCGGTGCGGGTCTGCCCCACGAGCCCGGCTCGAGCTCGGAGATTCTGGCCGCCACGCACGTTTTCCTGGTCGAAGTGGAGGCCATGACGGCCTCCCCCTGGGCCGTCGAGGCCGACGGTCTGGAGCACCGAAACCTGAATCTTACCCTGCGCCTGGTGGACCTGTACAAAGGCAACCTGGACGTCGAAAAAGGCAAGACCTTCCCGGCCACCGTGCCCCAGGCGCGGGAGAGCGAGTTCGTGGTGAGCGACTACCACGGCATCTGGAGCCACGAAAGCCCTGAGCCGAAGACGCGCTATTTGGTGGTGGCCGAAGGGCAGACGCGGGCCCCCGCCGCGCTGCTCACGGAGGAGACCGTAAAGCGCCTCCTGCCCGGTGACCGCGCGGGCGACCTACCCCTCGCCATCGCTGCGGAGGCGGCCTTCGTGGCAGGAAAAAAAAGCGGTACGGGGGACGCCGCTGAGCTAGCCGCGGCGCGGGCTTTGTTGGAGCACGCCGACGACGTGCGCGCCAAGGCCCAAGACGTGTACGGCAGGTACCTCGTGGCGCGGCTCCGGCCCGTCTTTTTGAGCTCCAACGATCGACCCGTCACCCCGCTGCTCGATCTGGTCACCGACGACGACGCGACCTTGCCGTTGCGCACCGAGCTGTCCGACGGTCTGTACGAGCTGACCCTGGCCCTGGAGCCCAACCCCGACCTCTCGCGCAAGGTCGTGCGCGGGCTGCTGACCCTGTTGCTCGACGACGCTGCGAAATCACTGCGCCCCCGACTCGTGAACGCCCAGCTACACAGCCTGGTGTTCGACCCCGAAGATCACCCCAAGCTGCGCGGAGACGACGTCGTGAAGAGCGCCAGCGAAAGGGAGAAGCTGACGAAAATCCTCGGTGAAGTCCGCTCGGACCGGGCCAACAAGCTGGCCGCGTGGTTGGCCCAGCACCCGTAACCTCGGCGCCGGCCGGGTCGGATCCCTGCTGGCAAGTCATTTGCTGTACACTCCACGACAAATTCGGAGGTTCTTATGCAAACGACCAAAGCTCGCCTTGTTGGATGTTTCGCCTTGCTCGCCGCCCTCGGCCTTGCCGGCTGCGGCGACAGCACCGAGACGGTGCCCGGGGAGACAGCCACCATCGACGACGCGCCCGCCGCCCTGGCGGACGCGTTCTGCACATCCTACGAAGCCTGTTTCGGCTCCCTCACCTCCATTCTGCTCGGCGGCAACGACTGCCGCGAGTCCCTGACGGCCACGTTCACCGACGAGACCGTCCCACGCTGGAAGCTCTACATCGCGGCCGGTACCCTCGCCTTCCACGGTGATCAGCTCGCGCACTGCACCGAGGCGATCGCCGCCCTCGGCTGCGGCATTACCGAAGGTCATGTCCCGGAACATTGCCAAGAGGCCCTGGACGGCAATGTGGCGCTGGGCGGGGCGTGCGACGGCGGCGAAGAGTGCGCGGGCGACGCGTTCTGCGCCTACCCCGCCGACGCCTGCCCCGGCACCTGCACCGCCCTCCTGGGAGAAGCTTCCGCCTGCGACGACACCGAGCAGTGCGAGCGTGGTCTACGCTGCGCCGTCGATCCCGCCGACTCGACCGCCAAGTGCACCAAGCCCGTTGCCAGCGGAGGCGCCTGCGCCAGCGACGAAAACTGCACAGGCGGCGAAGTTTGCCGAGGCGCCGACGGCGCCACCAACACCCTGGGAACCTGCCAATCCTGGAGCGCGGTCTTCAGCGCCAACGAGGGCGACACCTGCGATCCGGGCGGTGGAAGCCTGTGCAAAGAGGGCCTCGCCTGCGTGCTCGACAGCTACGACCCGCAGACGGGACCGGGCTTTTCGTGCGTGAAGCCCTACGCCTCGGGGACAACCTGCATGGTAGGTTATCCGAACCCCTGCCCCGCCGAGGAATATTGCAACGCCGACTTGAGCGGAGGCATGTTGGAAGGCACCTGCGTGGCAGCTCCCAAGGAGGGTGAAGCGTGCCTCGACACCAGCGCAGGCGGCGCCACGCCCGCCTGCGCGCAGGGCCTCTTGTGCGACGAAGACAATATTTGCAAAGGCCGAGCGCGCACCGGCGAGGCCTGCGTGGGCGACGGCCTATGCTATTCCAACACGTGCAGCAACGGCCTCTGCGTCGACCCGAGCGCGTGCCAGGCTCCGTAGGACCTTACCCGGGCGAGGGGTTGAGTAAATCAAAGCTACTACCGTTCAGAGCTCTTCGAGGATCAGACCTGGTCGCTGGCGTGGATGGCAATCGACGCCGCGGCCAGGTTGATTCCGGTGCCCGCACGAGGTAGGAGCTTCTCCAGCACAGATGCGCCTCGTCCGCGAACTCTCCATCGAGAACTACAAGTCGATCCGCAAGCTCACGCTAGAGCTCGGACAGGTCAACGTGCTCATCGGCGCGAATGGATCCGGCAAGAGCAACATCCTGGAAGCTGTCGCGTTTGGTTCCGCGGGGGCTCGCAACAAGCTCGATAACGAGTACCTCGTGCCGCGCGGGATCCGTGTCACGGAACCGCGCTTCATGCGCTCGGCCTTTCCCGACGCGGAAGGACCCGTTGTCATCTCGTTCCAGCCGGAGGCGGGAGAGGAGATTCGCGTTGCCATCGATCCTGAGCGAGGCACGCTCATTCTGCCTGAGCCGCTTCTCGAAGTCTCAAACGAGTTCGCCAAGACCGTGGAGATGGTCGAGCGTCTGTCAGCAGAGGTTCGGGAGCGGCTCAAGACACAGTTCGAGCAGTTTTTGGCAACGTTCGACAATGCGCAGTTCGGAGCGATACACCCTCCTGATTTTCTCATTTACGCGCCGGAGAACTCCGCGTTGCGCGTTTTCCAGGCTGAACCGCAGGTTTTGCCTCTCGGAGTCAAGGGCGACGGTCTGTTTGCCCACCTGAAGGCGCTCAGCGCCCCCGAACATTCCGATCGGCTCATCGCAATCGGAGATCGCCTTGCGCTCCTCGACTGGTTCGAGCGGCTTGAGATCCCGAAGGATCTCGCTCCCGGCGAACGGAGCCTGCTGATCCGTGATCGCTACCTGGCTGAAGGTGCCCTCTTCGACCAGCGCAGCGCCAACGAGGGCTTCCTCTTCCTGCTCTTCTACTTGACGCTCTTCATCAGCGACGTCACCCCATCCTTCTTTGCGATCGACAACGTGGACGCGTCACTCAACCCGAAGCTCGTCACCACGCTCATCGAGCAACTCGTCGAGCTGGCAAAAAAGCACGATAAGCAGGTCATCTTTACCACGCACAGTCCAGCGG
The DNA here is from genome assembly GCA_964383995.1 of uncultured Polyangiaceae bacterium. Lineage (GTDB taxonomy): Bacteria > Myxococcota_A > Polyangia > Polyangiales > Polyangiaceae > CAYLJT01. Next base: position 2,982 of record CAYLJT010000299.1, on the reverse strand, counting down.
TCCTCGACGGTATCGACTTGAGCGATGACGAACAGCGCCTGTTCGTCACGGAGCGTGGGAAAGACGGGACAACGAAGGTGCGGCGGGTCAAGCCCCCGAAGCCGCTCGACGGCGATCCACCGGTGCCGTTGTCGGAAGCCTTCGTGCGCGGCTATCTCGGCGGTCTGCCGAAGAACTTCTGAGGTCTCGAGCATGTCGAGCTTCGCGATCATCGCCGAAGGGGTGACCGACCAGGCCGTCCTGGAAAACATCCTGTGCGGCTACCTGCAAGCGGATGAGGATGAGCCGGTCGTGAACCACGTTCAGCCTCCCCGCGACATGACGTCGACGAGCCGGGCGCCTGGTGGTTGGACCCTGGTGTTTCGATCGCTGCGAGCGGGTGAGCACCGGAAAGCCTTGCAGCTCAACGATTATGTGATCATCCACATCGACACTGACGTTTCCGAGGATCCGGGTTACGACGTTTCTCATCGAGCGACGGATGGGCGACCCCTCCTCCCGTCAGAGCTCATCGAGCAGGTCACAAATAAGCTTATTAGCGTCATGGACCCGGATTTCTGCGCGCGCAATGCCGATCGAATCATCTTTGCGATAGCGGTGGACTCGATCGAGTGCTGGCTCTTGCCTCTTCTCTATGACGGCGAACCCGTGAAGAAAGCCAAGACCACGGGTTGCCTGGAGGCGGCGAATTGGAAACTGCAGCGCTTGGACCGGGCACCCCTCTCGACGGCAGGCCGCAAGAACCTTTCAAGCTATCAAAGTACGTCGAGAGATTACGCGAAGCATCGGGTGCTCATGGCGCACCGCGGCGAGAACCCGAGCCTCGATGTGTTTGTGAAGAACCTGGAAGCACTTGGCCCGGAGCCTTCCGCGGACGTCGAAAATGGTCCACCGTTGAGTGAAGAAGATAAGTCCAGCGGAACGCCGGGCGCTTGGCGCTCAAACCCACCGATCGAGGAGGCACCATCTGGGAAGAGGCTGCCGCGGCCAGGTTGAACCTTCGGACGGACCGCTGAAAAGGGGTCGCACAAAGGGGCTCGTGCATGCCGTCGTGCGGGGAGCCGCGCCAAAATTGTCTGAGACGTTTTGGCCTGACCACGAAGAATCTGGGCGAAAAGGATCAGGATTCCGCTTGACAAGCGGACGCGCAAGCGTTCCTCTGCGTGTGTGCCGCAACGTACACGCAGGGAGCGGGCACTCGAGAGCGAGGGCGCCGGAAGGTGGTGCCAGCGGCGCGGACGGTGCCCTGCGATCGAGGGGTCTGAGCGCGGCGTGGACATGGGGTGGGTGGGTCGGCCCCGACCCAGCGGGTGCGGGGGCCGGTAGATGAGTCTCGCGGTTTCGTGGGCGCGCTCGGATGGCGGGCTTGCTACGCAGGTGGGGCGGACCGCGGGTGACCGCGGCTGTGGCTCACGGGCGTGCGAGCTGAGGTGTGTCGGGCCGTTCGTGGGGTCGGCGTGTGCCGCGCTGACGTGGGGTGGTCGAGGGACGCAAACGCGGGACTGCGCTGGTCAGGCCGTGTACCGCCATGGGTGGGATGGGTCGTTGGGGCGGATGCCGTATGAAGGGACGTGCGGAGATAGACTTTGTGCCGCCGCGGGGTTTGTCGGCGGAGGAGGTGGCTTTTGACGCGGGTGTGGCCGTTGAAGGGCAGTCCAAGCGGGTTTGGACTGCTTCCGTCTGCGGCTCAAGCCGACGTTGGCCCGACCAGCGACTCAGGGCCTTTACCCGACCTGTGAGATAAGAATACGCGTATGAACTCAGATCCCTTTGCAGCTCTCTACGGACGCCTAAACTGGGACGCCCCAGGCGGGCCCTTGCGATGCGCGGCTTGCGCCGACCTCGCGAACCGTCCGGTCGCTGGTGCCTACCCGTCAGCGCTGGTGCATTACGAGGAAATCCTCGGTCCCCTCCTCGAAGCGCGAACGGCGGCCCGGATCCTCTTCGTTCTCCAGGACCCGCGTGCGGGCGAAGGCAACTTCAAGACGGCCCCGCCAACGACCCCCGGAACGCAACTCGCCGCCGACGAACACCGCTACTTCTGCCTCACGCCCCTTGCGTGGCGCGCACTCAAGCTCGACCGTGCCACAGGTTGCGCCATACCCCAATGGCCGACGGCGGCAACCGCGCATCACTTTCTGCGGCGCTATTTGTCCTCCAGAGGGGCATGGTCCTACGATGGCTTTCTGGCGTACTTTATCTACCTATTCCGCCCGTCAGAGGCGGGCGTTACCGACTTGGCCAAGTGCCACTTTGGAAGTGACCAGGGCCGATCCATATACGAGCGCTGTGCCAAGACTCACCTTGCATTCGAGGTTGACGCGCTCAAGCCGAATCTAATTATTTCGTTCACATCTTGGCTTAACAATAGGAGCCTCGTACAAGGGCACGTGCCCGCTATCGCTTCGATCCCGAAGCTCACTCTTTTTCATCCGGCCGCGCGCGAGAATCGAGCGGCGCGAGAGAGTCGTTTCTTGGAGGAGGTTCGGAACGCGGGAGCCGCGCTGCAAGGGCTTGGGATCAACGCCGGCGCACTGGCGGCAACGTGGAGGGCAGATGTTCGCCGCGCCCGAACCTAGGCGGGGCCAACAAGGCCCTGGAGACAGACGGTCGCCCGCGGCACAGCGTCAACGCGTGAGACTCATAGAGCAACCTCGGCGGAGAGGCTCTGCGCGCACACCGGAGTGCAGGTAAGCTCCCATGGTCGCACAACGAAAGTCCACCAAGTCCCGGAGCGCCGCAACAGTGCAGGAAAGACTGCGCGCGCACTTTCGCCGACTCACCAGCGACATCCTCGCAGACCTGGACGATTCGCTGCACGCCGGGACGTCGGAGACCGTCTCCGATTCTCGCGAGACCTTCGTAAGCGAGGTCATTTCTCGCGTCTTCCCGCGAACGTACCGCGTTGGAAAGGGAGCGATCTACGATTCCCACGGTGGACGCTCAAAGTCCATAGACTGCGTAGTATGCGCGCCGGAGCAT
>CAYLJT010000298.1:0-9560 GCA_964383995.1 uncultured Polyangiaceae bacterium | reverse complement strand
GATAACAAAATTGCTCAATCATTTCGGCATCTTAGGGATGGGTGGGGCAGCCATCCCGGGCTTTCGCCGGTAGAGCCACCAAGAGCCGACGTGGTCGACGCGTTCGATCGTGTTGTCGTTGAAGAACAAGCGGTCGGCGCCGCCCTTCGAGCGCACCAAGAACCAGTCGAAGAAGGGGCCGTGGCTCCGCACTTCGAAGCGTTGGGGGGTCCACTCCCAGCGCTTGGGGACGGGGGGCGGCACGACGGCGCCGGGCTCGCTCGGATCGCGGTACATGACCGGGGAGGCGTTCCACACCGCGAAGTGGAAGCTCAGCCAACCGCCCTTTTCGGCTTGCACATAGGCTGGCAAATGGATGAACGGAGTGGACGATCGGCTCGACCCGCTGTGATCGAAGACCAGATAAAGCAGCTTGGGGGCCTTCGGTATCTGCCTGGTTATCGTATAGAAGTCTTCGGTCTCCTCGCCGAACGCGGCGTAACTGCCTTTCACCAACGTGGCTATCGGCACGATGACCGCCACTAGCGCGGCGAAGAAGGGCAGTCGCAACGCCTTCATCTTGGGCAGTCCGGGGAAGAGCGCTAGAGCGATGAACACCGTGGCCGTGGCCTCCCTCGGGTAGACATACCACCAGTCGCCCATTTGCATGGGCAAGGTCAAGAACAAGAGCAGAAAGCCTAGCGCCGAAAAGACTACCACCAACGTCGAGCCCACCGCAAAGGCCACTTCGCGCGGCCTGCGGCGCAAATAGCCGGCTTCTAGCAGCGTCGCTACGCCGCCGACGAGGCCCACCAAAAACAACACGGTTCGCGCGTCGTCCACAGCGACACGCTCGGCCGGGTCGGCGAGGCCCCCAAACAGGAGCCCGGACAGCTCGGACAGGCGTGTCGTCGCGACCTTGAGCGGGCCGAGGTCGGCGGCGAGGGCCGGCGGGCGAACGAAATTCCAGATCACGAAGAGCGCGGCCGAGGGTAGGAGCGGGAGCAAGATGGGGCGGAAACGGCGCGTCGCCGGGTACAGCAACACGCCCGTCCCGAGCACCGCCACGAGGGTCATCGGGTAGCGAAATACGTGGGTGAAAAACAGCAAGACCAGCACCAGCGCGAGCGCTACACGGCGCCCTCGCGTGGGCTTGTCGAGCACCAACATGGCTAGCCCGAGCGCCATCGCGAAGAGGCCGAGCGCGGCCACGAAGTTGATGAAGCCCCAATGGGTCAGGTTGCACCAAATGAGGCCCGCACCGACGATGCCAAAGAGGGGGCTCTTCTTCATGCCCATGAATAGGGTGCTGAGACCAATTGGCAACAACGCCAGCAACATGCCAGTTGCCAGGCGAATGGCCGTCGTCGCCGAGAAGAAGAGCATCAAGAACGCCGTGAGCGCGTAATGCGTCACGTAGGGCACGGCCAAGGGGTGAAGCTCGAACTGGTCCCTAAAGTGGTAGCTGTCGTCGAAGTAGTGCCGAATCACCGACGACTGGGCCGCGTGGAACGGCAGGTCGGTCATCGCCGGGTAGCGTGACGCGAGCAGTGGAGCGGCGATCACGTAAAGGCACGTGGCTAGGTAGACGATGACGAGCGCGGCCTCGGTGGGGTTCTTACGCGCGTCGCGAAGTAAGCGTCGGGCCCAGGTCAAGGTGTGGGGACCTTACCATCGTTTTGGCGATCTTCTCGCGAAAGGAGTGGTAGAAACGGTCGCTTGATTTCGCCCCGTACGCGCGCTGTCCTGTCGATGTTGCGCGACCCGCTCCCTCGGGACGTGGGGGGCCGTCCCCTCGCCTCGACGGAGGAGACCCGGCTCGCGCTCGCGATCACCAGCGTCGCCTCGCTGTTCTTCGCGCTCACCGCGGCTTGGGAGCTGTTTGGGCCCATCCTCGCGGGCCACTACGCCTCGTCGGCCAGCATGGGCATCATCGCAGAGAACATGCTGCGCCATCACATCCCGGGGCCCGTGTGGGAGTACACCGAGGGTCCGCCGACAGCGGCGCAGTATTACTGCCACCATCCCTGGGGGATCTTCTGGACGACAACAGGCATGTTGGCTGTCTTCGGTCGCCACGACTTCGTGTGTCGATTGCCCGCGGTGCTGCTCAGCGCCGCAACGCCCCCTTTGCTGTACGGCCTTGGACGGGCGATTTGGCGCCCCCTCGCGGGGGCGGTGGCGGCGACGGCGTTCGTGGTGCTGCCGATCACGCTCGCCTTCGCGAATATGAACGCCCTCGAGGTCCCCGTCACCGCGTGGAGCCTCATGGGGCTCTATGGCTTTGTGCGAATGACCCAGTCGCCCAAGAAGCGCTATCTAGGGCTCGCGCTCTTTGGCTTCTTCATGGCCATGAACGCGGACTGGCCCGCGTTCGTGCTCGTCGCGGAGCTACTGGCCTTCGGCTTCTACCGCGGGGTCATCGCAAAAAAGTCCGTTTGGGGGCCTTTTCCTCGGCGCTCTTACGCAACGTTCTGGGTCGGCCTCGCCGCCCTGGCGGTCGCCACAGGCCTGCTCTACCTCGCGTTGTTTCAGGCGGCGGGGAAGCTCAACGACCTCTTCCACAGCTACGACGCTCGCTCGGCGGGCCGCGAACAACCCCTCGACCAGGTGCTCGCGGACAGGCGCTATTGGATTGAGCTCATGTTCACGCCGCTCGCGATAAGCCTTGGAAAGGCGGCCGCGGTCGTCGCGCTCGCGCGTCTCCTCGTGCTGCGCAGGGAGCACGAAATCCTGCCCCTCGCGCTCCTTGGCATGGCCCTCTTCCAATATCTCGTGTTCAAGCAAGGCGCCGATATCCACATCTTCTGGCCGCACTACTTTGGCGCCTATTTCGCGCTGGGCATGGGCGCCTTGAGCGCGACGTCGATACCGGCGATCGAGGCGCTCCTCCGTCAGCTAGGGCTGAAACGGGCCCTCGCCTGGAGCGTCGTTCCATGGCTGTTGCCGCTTGTAGCCGTGCTGCGAGATGGCCTGCCTGCCCTCGTCTACGCGCGGCAAACGGGCGGGCGCTTCAACGAGAAGGGCAACCTCATCAGCTCCGATGGCGACAAGACCGCCTTTTTGCAGTGGCTGGAGCCCCGTCTCCCGCGGGACCGCATCATTGACATGCACGAGGGAATGCACGCCACGTGGGCCCAGAGCTGGACCCTCGGGGGCCGCGTGGTCAGCTTCAATCGGGCCATCCCCAAGGGCCCCGCGAAAGATCGTCGGGACACCTACCTGGCCGACCTCCGCTACCTGGACAGCGCCTCGGCCGACGCTCTCTTCAGGAACTTTCAGGTGACGGTGGTCGGTTCGTTCCTCCAAGTTCAGCGACAAGAGCCTTGGGCGCCCCTGGCTGGTTTTGCCCTCGAGGAGCGGGAGCCCAACCTCTTCGAGCGCTACTTCCTGAATGGCACGGAGCCCGTCCGCACGGTCGTCGCCGACCCCTTTGTGACATGGGAGATGCGCTATCACTTCGACCAACCCGCAGAGCCGCCGAACGTCGCGCCAACGACGTCGGCTCAACGGCGCATCGCCCACAACATCGCTGTCGCGGCGGGGGACACAGCGCGCGCCGACGCGCTGCTCGCGAGCCTGGAAGATGCCTTGAGCCCGCCACGCTTCGAGCTGACGAACGGGAGCAGCCTTCTCGGCGTCACTTACACCAAAGGCGCGGAAGACCAGTTGACCGTGTATGTCCTGGCCCGGGAGCCCATGGCAAGGGGCACAGGATTCTCAGTAAAGTCCAGGGTTTTGCAGGCACCTTGGGGATCTTTGACGATGGCCGATCCGACCTCCCGCGAGGTCGCGCTGCCCTTCTTGATTCCACCCGAGCGCTTCCGCGCGGGCTTCGTCTACGAGAACAAGATGCCAATCCGAAAAAGGCCTGGAAAAGAGGAGTTCGTCGCCTCTTTTAGCGCGCCACGCGGCCGCGGACCCGGGCCCACGACGGGGGGCAAGATGGTTGTGTTGACCTTACCGTAGCGCCACAAGCTGGCTCGGGGGCAACGCCAACCGGATGTCGAACGCGCGGCACTAAGGCGCGCAGAACACGCGGAACTTGTGACCGCTCGGAGCAACTGGGCCTTGCCAACCGGAGCCGCCGCTGACGGTCGCCGAGTAAGAGACGTAGTAGCGCTGGGTATCGGACCCCGTGAAGTCGTCGGGTGACTGCGAGCCACCGGTAGGAGGGTCGTAGAGCACCCAGTATTTCTGACCCGCAACCACGGAGACGACGTTGTTCAGGACCCCGCCCTGCCATTGGTTTTGCTGGTTCATGGTAAACGGTTGCGAATAGCCAAGGGGAGCGAGAGGCGCGCCGTTGGCGCTTCCGTCGTCGGACCAAATGCCGACGGCCGCCGCGCCGGTGCTCTCGCCCGTAAAGAACTCGAGCCGCGTGATGTCGTCGCTGACGGTGGGTATCCACTGGTAGGCGAAGACCGGCCCGCTGACGTTGATGCTTGTGTTGTCGGCGTACTCGACGCTCTGGTAGTTGCTGCCATCGCACACGTAGGGCACGGTGCCTGGACACGGGAGGCAGCTCGGCCCTCCGCAGTCGACGCCAGTCTCGGGACCGTCTTGAACGCCATTGGTGCAGCTCGCTGGGCCGTAACAAACGGTCAACCGCGGGCGCGCCGCCGTCGAGGACATTTCGCTCGTAAAGAACTGGTCGGTGTTCGAAAACTGCTGCGTGGGATGCTGGCTGAGGACCATGCCGTCGTTTGGAAAGGCTCCGTGGACCCAGCTCGACACCAGGTTGGTGATGTCGAAGGAAAAGATGCCCGTGCCGCCACCACCGTTGTGAAAGGTCGTCCAGACCGTCGGATCAACGCTTCCCGCGATGTTGCTCCAGGTCGCCGTGGCTTGCGACCAAGGCGCCGAAACCCGATGGACGTCGATGTTGGCCGTGTCCGAGGCGATCGGCTTCTTGAGGTGGACGAGCGCAGAGACGATGAGGGAGTTCGCCGGGATCGCCGACAGATCGAAGCGCAGTAGGCTTTGTTCTTCGAAAGAGGTGTTGACCTGCCCGACGCTCATCAAGACGTTGGAGCCGTAGTTGGTGCTGGGTTGGGCCTGCAAGATCTGGGTGTCTTGCGCCGCCGAAGGCATACTGGGAGTTGCCGCGATGGTAAGGCAATTTTGCAGCGCCGACGAGGCCGTACCGATGTCCTCGGACATGCCCTCCCCTGCCGATTCCTCTTGCTCGGGCACCCCTCCGCAAGCAACAAAAAGGACGCTCATCGCGCCCAACACGGCGCGATGACAGATTCTCATCTTGTTCATGGACACACCTTTCCGGCGGCGCGGCTCCAAAAAAAGAGCCGCTCTATCAGAACGGTTGGGCAGACAGCGTCCCCTCCGTCAAAAAATTTCTTGGCGGACGTGAGCGTGCCCTTGTCCGATGGTTCGCTCGCCGCCTATAGACGCGCGTCCCAGGACCCGAGCGGCATCAAGGCAGACAGGCGTTCTTCACACCGGGCGTGCGGGTCACTTGCAGACCAAAGGACCAGTAGAGGTTCTCGCTCGTCTCGTCGTGACCCGTAATGCCGTTACCGCCAGCCACCTTCTCGTCGAGCTCGGTGCCCATCGAGCAGCGCTCGATGGAGGCCCCCGCCGAGGGCACGGTGGCAGCCAGTTGATTGTCCCCTGGCGTGTCGGCCTGATAGCCCGCCACGCCCGTCTTGTCGACGCGCGTGCCCGGCTCCCAGGTGTCACCCCACGTGACGTAGTCGACGTCTTTCAGGGGATTCGAGGTGTCGCCGTCCCAGGTAAAGAGGACGAGCATCTCGCGCGCATTGGAGATCATGCTGCCCGGCGCACTGCCGAGATCGCCACCCGTCGGCTTGACCATGGCCTTGGCGGTCCCACCGTTGAAACAGGCCAGATCGGCCGCCGCCAAGATGTAGTCGGGACAAGCACCGTATTGTCCCTCGTACCCGGGGTCGGTGGCGATCACCAACACCGCGTCGGCCGCCAGCGTCGCCCCCGCCGGGAAGCGCGCCAAGAAGTCTGTTCCGGGGTTGTCGGTAATGGGATTCCACAACCCACCTTCAGCAATGGAGTAATACGTGCCATTGTCCGAAAGGTAGTAATCCGTGAGATCGACGTCGGCCCCCGTCGGGTTCCAGATCTCGACGAACTCGGCCACACCTGGAGCGGCCGCCAGCTCCGAGATCACGAGGTGCTCGCCCGAGGGGCCGCCGCCAACTCCGGTGCTCCCGCCGCCCTGCCCCGAACCGCCCGTGCCCGTGGTGCTGCTCGTGGTCGACGTGGTTGTCGACGTTGCGGTGTCGCCGCCGGCTCCGCCTGTCCCGCTGGTGGACGTCGCGTCCGAAGACGAGGTGGTCGCTCCAGACGTGGTGGAGGACGTCTCGTCGTCCCCGCCACACCCCCAAGCGACAACGATCGATGTAGCGAAGAGCCAAGCAACCGCGGAGAGAGAAGCGCGCATGAGGACGGCATACACGGGCTTCTGCCGGGCCGCAAACGGGCAGCACGGGAACCTCGATTTTCAGAGCCCTGCTAGCCAACTGGCTTGCGGAGCAGATCTTGGACAGCCAAAAGAGGCCGATTCGCCTTCGTGTCGAGCTCGCCGCGACACTGACCACTACCCCGTTCGAGGGACCGGCAGGTGTCGGGACGAGAGGGGTAGATCGAGCACACGAAGAGCCCTTTTTCGGGCTCGATCACGAGGGCCGCACAATGCCCCTCCGCAAGGCGCATGAAACAGCGATTGCCTATGAAGTGCGTAAGCTCCCGTGCTTTGTCGTCCATTCGCTCCCAGTCGGCGCCAAACACGCGCACGTACTCAGGCATGGTGGAAAAACAGCACGTCCCGCATTGCAGGCATTCGGGCACGCCCGTCGTGTCGATGCCCACGACGCTTTACAGCCGAACGTCGACGTGGGTGCGGCGGCGCAGCTCTTCGAGCCACTTTTTGCGGGCTTTTTCGAAGATTTCGGCCTGCACGATGCCCATCACCTCGGGCTCGGCCTGCTCGTACGTGCCAATTTGCGAGGGCTGTCGCGAGAGCAGCTTCAACACCACGAACGCGTCGGCGACGAAGATCGGCGCCGTCACGCCCTCGGGCTCCAGTTGCAGCACCGCGGCCTCGAGGTCGGGGGCGAGCACGTCGCGCTTGCCTTGCTGCACCGCGGGTGAGCCCTCGGGCGCCCGAAAATCGAGATCACCGCCGAGCTCGCGCGTGGCCGTGTCGTCCGAGAAGCGCCGCGCCAAGTCGCCGAAATCCGCGCCGGCGCGGGCCTTTTTCGCGATGTCCTCGGCGAGCAGACGGCGTTGTTCTTTGGTTTGCGCGCTGGCGCCCGCGGGCACGCGCAAAACCACCCACGCGGGGTGATATTCGAGGCGACGACGCTCTTCGCGGCGCAGCCTTTCGTAGGTGGAGCGCACGTCTTCTTCGGTGATGCGCACGCGGCCCTTCACGCGAAGCTGGATCATTTTGCCTTCGAGGAGCTGGCGCCGAATCTCCTCGCGGTACTCGACCTCGCTCACGCCGCTCCGCGCGCGGGCCTTGCGAAACACGTCTTCGACGGAGATTTTTTGCTGCTGTGCGATGGTGCGAAACGCGTTGTCGACCTCTTCGGAGGTGACCACGATGCTCGCCTTGCGAGCCGCCTGCGCTTCGAGACGCTCGTCGATCATCTTCTCGATCAGGTCGCGAAACACCTGGGATTCGGCTGCCGCGCGCTGGGCGCCCTCGGGCACCTTGCTCTGAATCTGAACCAAGAACGGCTTCGCACGGGCGCGGAGCTCGGACAAAAGCAGGGGCTCTTCACCGATGACGGCCACCACGCGCTCGACGATGACGGCCTTCGCGGGCAGCGAAAACGCGCCCAAAGCGAGGCAGGTGCCGAGGGCAGCGAAGGCGTGGCGCAGGGACATGGCGGCGCTTCTACCATATGGATCCACCCTGATCCAGAGTGGTTCGGAGCCGATCCCGGAACACGTCCAGCCCGAGCAAATAAGTCCGCGTTGAAAGGCCTATTCGCGTCGGTACGCCTCGTGCTCTCCTTGATTTGCCCTTCGCCTGGAGGCCCTATGCCCCACCCCGTAACTTTGACTCGCAGCGCCCTCGGTCTCACCGCCTTTTTGCTGGGCGGACTCTCGATTTATGCCGGAGGTTGCAGCGCCGCCCAGCCCGAAGACTCGGACGGCTCGGGTGGGACGTCTCAGACCCAGGGGTCGACGGGCACGGCGACGGGCACCGGCGCCGACGACACCATCGATCCGACGACGACGTCCGGCGGCGACGGTGGCCTCGATCCCGACGCGGCCTGCGCCACGTCGAGCGAGGAGGCGGTGTTGGTGCCCCTCAACATGTTCATCACCGTCGACAAGTCGGGGTCGATGAGCGACAGCGGCAAGTGGGACAACGCGAAGGCCGCTTTCACCTCCTTCTTCCAAGACCCTTCCGCGGCCAGCCTGCGCGTCGCCCTGCGGTTTTGGCCGGATGAGGGCTGCGACGGCAGCTCGTGCGACATCAACGTGTGCGCCCAACCGCAGGTCGGCTTGGGGCCGCTGTCCGACCCCAATCAGGTCAGCGCGCTCGTCAACCTGTTCAACGCGAAGACCCCCAACGGCGGCACGCCCACGCAGGCGGCCCTCGGCGGCGCGGCCAAGTTCGCCAAGGACTACAGCGCGCAGGTGGGCGGCACCGAGAAGATCGTCGTCATCCTCGTGACCGACGGCGAGCCCACCGAGTGCGACACGACGACGAGCGTGATTGCCAGTTACGCACAGGACGCTTGGGACAACTACCAGATTGCCACGTTCGCCGTGGGCCTCGCGGGCTCGAATGAAGGCGTGATGAACACCATCGCCGCCGCGGGCGGCACCATGAATGGCATTTTCATCGGCAACGGCAACGCCCAACAAGACCTCTTGAACGCGCTTTTGGCCATTCAAAAGACGTCGCTCGCGTGTGAGTTTGCGATGCCCCAAGGGGACCCGGGCACGACCGTCGATCCCACCAAGGTGAACGTCAATTACACGCCTTCGGGCGGAATGACACAGACGCTCAACCAGGTCGACAACCTCGCTGCGTGCACGTCCGCGGGTGGTTGGTACTACGACAACAACGACAAGCCGACGAAGATCACGTTGTGCCCCGACACATGCACGGCGGTGCAGTCGGATGATCAGGGCAAGATCGAAATTCTGCTCGGCTGCGACACCCAAGTTCAATAACGCGTCGCGCCATCGCGGCGAGTTGGTTGCCCCCCGCGGATCGCTGCACTAGCTCGCAGCGCATGACCACGACTTTCCCCGAGCCGACGCACGGCTCCGCCATCACCATGTCCGCGTCCGGCAAGCTCGATGTGCCGGATCAACCGATTTTGCCGTTCATCGAAGGAGACGGCACCGGCCCCGATATTTGGCGCGCGAGCCAAAGGGTGCTCGATGCGGCCGTCGAGAAGGCCTACGGCGGCCAAAAGAAGATCGCTTGGTACGAGGTCTTCGCAGGCGAAAAGGCCTACAAGACGTTCGGCGAGTGGCTCCCCGAAGGGACCGTCGAGGCGTACCGCAAGTACCTCGTGGGCATCAAAGGCCCGCTGACCACGCCGATCGGCAAGGGC
>CAYLJT010000297.1:0-9573 GCA_964383995.1 uncultured Polyangiaceae bacterium | reverse complement strand
CGGGTCGATCAGCTCTACGCGTCTTCCATGGCAAACCACCTGGTGGACCGCCTACCCCCTTCCCTTCGCGTCAAGTTCTTGAACGTCGAGCTCTGGCAATACGCCGCGCTGCTGCTGCTCGTCCTCCTCGGCTTGGGCCTGCGTAAGGTCATCTCGTTTGTCGTGCGCAATCGGGTGCGCAAGGCCGCCGAACATCTCGGCCACGCCTGGGTCTCCAAGCTGGTCGCGGTCTTCGCCTCGCCGGGCGCAACACTGGCCATGGCAGGGGTCCTCGGGCTGCTCTACCCGCAGCTCGGTCTACCCATCCGCGCGGCCCTGGCCATGGCCTCCGCGGTGCGCCTGCTGCTCGTTGTCTCGGTCGTGTGGGGCGCCTACAGGTTCGTCGATCTGTTCGCCGAGGGCATGGCGCGCAAGGCGTCCGAGACACAAACGAAGCTCGATGATCAGCTCGTGCCGCTGATACGCCGCTCCGCCAAGGTGGTCGTGGTGATCGCGGGCGGCCTGTTCATCCTGCAGAACTTGAGCGTGGACGTCGGCTCCCTGCTCGCGGGCCTCGGCATCGGCGGCCTGGCCTTCGCGTTGGCCGCCAAGGACACCATCGCCAACTTCTTCGGGAGCATCATGATCTTTGCCGACCGACCCTTCCAGATCGGCGACTGGATCGCGGTCACCGGCGCCGAGGGCGTGGTCGAGGAGGTGGGCTTCCGTTCGACCCGCGTTCGCTCCTTTGACAACTCCCTGGTCACCATCCCCAACGCAAGCTTCACCGAGTCCAAGATACAAAACTACGGTGCGCGCATCTACCGGCGCTGCTCCATCACCCTCAACCTGACCTACGCCACCACCCCCGAGCAAATGCAGGCCTTCGTCGAGGGCGTGCGGGCCATCTTGCGCGCCAACCCCCACACCCGCAAGGAGGCCTACGAGGTCCACATGGCAGGCTTCGGCGCGAGCTCCCTCGACGTCATGGTGTACTTCTTCTTCAAGGTCCCCACCTGGTCCGACGAGCTCCGCGCGCGCCACAACATCTTCCTCGAAATCATGCGCCTCGCGAAGGAGCTCTCGGTAGACTTCGCCTTCCCCACGCGCACGCTGCACATCGAAAGCGCCGCCGAGGCCGCCGCGCACGTCCGCGCGCCCACGCCCTCCAACGAAGACATGGCCTCGATCATCCACGCCTTCGGGCCCGGGGGCAAAAGCGCCCGTCCCGCGGGCCCCACCATCACCGCGGGCTTCCTACCAGGCTCGTCCGAGACAAAGAGCGAGGCGTCGGCCTAGCGCACCGAGGCAAAGCCCGGGCGTTAGACCTTGCTGGCCTCGACTTCCGGCGCCGCCACCCGCGCATGCCGCCAGAAGTAGACCGACGACGCGACGAACAGCGCCGCGCATACGCCCGCGGCGATGTAGCTGAAGGCGGTGAAGAACTGGAGCCAGGAGAGGTTCGCCTGGCCCAGATTTTTGTATAGCAACAGGCCCACGCTGCCTAAATAGCCGAAGGCGTCGGCCACGTAGATCAAGAAGCCCGCCGTGGCCACCGAGCCGACAGCGGCGATCAAGCGATCGAAGAGCACGCAGTTGTAGGGCACGTAGCCGAGGTAAAGTCCGAGACCGACCAGGATCATCCAGGTGACCGGGGAGATGACGCCAGCCTGGAAGAGCAGCGTGCTCCCTCCGGTGAGCAGCGCGCCCGCCAGCATCACGCCATGAATCGCCGCGAGCGCGACCCGGTTGTTGCGCAACCCCATCATGACCGCCACCGCCAGGAGCGATCCGAAAGCGACGGGGATCTCCGCGGTCGTCAAGATGGACGGCTGGTCGGAATAGCCCAACGAGTCCCAAATTTCGCGGGCGAAATTGTCTCGGAAATCGCGATAGGCGGTGAGCACCACGTAGGAGGCAATGAGCATGATCAATCCCCCCGCGTACCTCAAAAAGAAGGCGCGCCGCGCCGGCCCATCCATCGGCAACCGCTTGGTGCGCAGGGCCTCGTCGGCGGCCGTGGGAGGTGGAACCTGGGCCAACAGCCAGGTGAAGAGGGCCATGGGTAGCAGGAACAGGGCCCCCGTCACAAAGGGCATCCAGGCCTCGGAGACGCCCCAGGAGAGCGTCGTCTTCCCGACCGTCTTGACGAAGCCGCTGGCCAAAATGAAGCTGGCGCACAGCCCCGCCCCCAACAGGTCGCTCACCTTGCGGCCTTCCAAGAAGCCAAACACAAGCCCCCACACGATGCCCAGTGGCAGCCCGTTGAGCACCAGACAAAGCGCGTCGTAGGGCGCCGGAACCAGGCCAAACAGAAGCAGCGCCAACTCTGCCAAGGCGATGCACCCGGCGATAGCCAGCCCGCGCCGCTCGGGCTTGAGCTCGCTGACGACCTTGATACCCAAAAACTTGGAGGTGCAATAACCGAGCACCTGGGCGATGATGAGCACCGTCTTGCGGTCCAGGCTGGCCCAGCCGAGGTCGACGGAGCCCGCAAACGTGCCGACGGCAAAGGGCTTGCGGAAGGCGTACATGCAAAAATACGTAGCGAACGCCGCCGCCGTTGCGTAGGCCGTAAACGCACCGTCCGAGGCACCTTCCAGCCAACGGGTCACGGCGCTCTTTTTTGCCATGCCGGAAGTATCGTCGAACGCACCGCGCGCTGGGTGACATTTTGGTGTCAAAGGATGGAGCCCACAGAGCCTGCCCTTTCCCACGCCATATTTTTGCGTCCACCTTGCCGCCACCTCGCGAGGGGCGGGCGGAGCGCCTGAATTTGGAACGCTGGCGCCTTTTCCGGGAGCTCTGCTATCCTACGGATATGCGCTGGTATCTTGGCTTCTGCCTCTCGTTGCCTCTCTCTCTTTTCGCACAAGGCTGCGGCGGTGACGCCTCCGTGGAGCCTACCGGCGGAGCCGGCGGCTCGACCTCCTCGACCTCCTCGACCTCGAGCGCGACCACAGGCACTTCGTCGACATCGAGCACATCCGGTGCTGGGGGCGGAGGCGGGCAGAGCGGTTGTCCTGTGGCCGAACCTACCGCCGCGGCAGCGTGCCCCGTCGAGGGGCTCCGTTGCTCGTACGGCGACAGTGTCGTGCCCGAATGCCGCCGCGGGTATCGGTGTCTGGAGGGAGCCTGGCAGGTGGACGGGCCGGGGTGCGGCGACGAACCGCCGGACTGCGGGGTCCCTGAGCCCGGCGGCTCCACCTGCGACGTGCAGAGCGCGCTTTGTGTATCCGGCACGAATTTCTGTGTCTGCGGCCCCTGCGGCGGTGCGGGCTGCCCCGACCCGCCGTGGGCCTGGTCTTGCGGGGGCGTGTCGGGGGATCCGTCCTGTCCCGCCGTGATCCCGAACGACGGAACCGTCTGTACGGTCGAAGGGGCAAACTGCTTCTATGGCGTCATGTGCGCGTCGGATCGCGCCATCTCCTGCACCGGCGGCACGTGGGTTTGGGCCGAGCCGATGGCATGCCCTTGACGAGTCCGGGCGCAGCGCCCCATGGCAAGAAGCTGCGGGCTGCCATTTACAAGGGCCCCGCGGACGTGCGATGAAGCGAGCCCCTTGAAGCTGCGCGAGTTCCTCCACCAGGCTCCCTTCGGGCTCGGCCTCTCGTCAGGTTTTTTCGGCTTTTTCGCCCATGCGGGCGCGCTCCTCGCCTTGGAAGAAGCGAAGCTCTTGCCCACGCGCGTCACGGGGTCGAGCGCGGGGGCGCTCGCGGGCGGGCTTTGGGCCGCCGGGCTCGGCGCAATCGACTTGCGCGACGAGCTGTTCCGTCTTCGTCGGGAAGACTTCTGGGATCCCGCGCCGGGCCTCGGGCTGTTGCGAGGGCGCCTGTTCCGCGCGCGCCTGGAAGCTCTGGTACCGGGTGTCACCTTCCAGAGCTGCCGCGCCGAGCTCGCGCTCTCGGTTTGGGACGTCTTTTCTCGAAAAACCCGGGTAATCGACGCGGGCCCCGTGGCCCCTGCCATCCAGGCGTCTTGCACCTTGCCAGGGCTCTTCCAACCCACCTGGGTCGACGGCCGCCCCCTGCTCGACGGTGGCATCGCCGACCGCCCGGGCCTGGCCGGCATGCGACCTGGACAGCGTGTTCTCTTCCACCACCTTGCCTCGCGCTCGCCCTGGCGGGGCCGCGCTTCGCTCGGGATTCCCCAAAGGGAAGGTCTGGTCGCGGTGGTCACCGAGGGCTTGCCGCGGGTCGGTCCCTTCCGCTTGCCCGAAGGCATTCGTGCCTTCCATGCGGCCCACGAGGCCACGCACCGCGCCCTCGAACGGCCCATCGTCGAAGGCATGGTCAGCCTCGACGCGCGAGCCCACGCAGCTTCGCCTGCGGTCAAGGCGAGCCCCGCTACCAGGAGAGAGCCGTGAAGTGTCCAGTCTGTGGGAGCGCCGCGCTCTCCGAAGAAACCGAATACGCGTCCTTCGAGAACAGCGCGCGCTTCCGCGATTGGGAGCCCGGCGTGCTGCAGTGGAAGCCCCTCGCCATCGGCGCCGAGACCGCCAAGATTTGCCTGGAATGCGGATATCTTTTGCTCTTCGTAGGCAAAAACAAGCTCGAAAAGCTCAAGAAAGGTCGGCCCGAATAGCCCCTTGTTCGCGCGGCCCGCGTCTTCAGGTCCTACCATGCCATTTCCCAAGCTCGCTTCGCTCCTGCACAAAATCGCCCCGATTCACCGCATCCACGAGCGGCTGACCTACGACGAGGCGTGTAAGACGGCGCCCGGTCGCTTCGTCAATCTTCCCTTGGGGCGCTGCCACATGGTCGAGGCGGGCGAGGGTCCGCCGCTCATCTTGCTCCATGGCTTTCTCTACTCCACCTTCATGTGGGAGCCCGTCATGGCCCGGCTCGCCGAGCACTTCCGGGTCATCGCGGTGGACCTCATGGGCTGGGGGTATTCGGCCCGCGACGACCGTCGCGACTACAACTACGCGCTCTATGCGCGGCAGCTTCAGCAGCTCATGGACGCCCTCGGGATCGAGCGTGCATCGATCGTAGGGCAGTCCATTGGCGGCGGAACCGCCATTCGTTTCGCGGCGCAGCACCGCGATCGCGTCGAGCGCCTCGTTCTGGTCGACGCGGCTTCGCTGCCCAATCCACCGGCCCTACCCGCCCACGTCTTCGCCCTGCCGTTCATCGGCGAGCTGCTCCTTACCGCGGGGGGCAACACCCTGCTTGGAAAAAACCTGCGAGACCTCTGGCTTCATCAACACGACAAAGTCACCCCGGCCTACGTCGAGCGGGTCGCCTATCCACTGCGCATCCAGGGCTCCTCCTGGACCGCGCTAAACATCCTTCGCACCCTCGATTTTGGCTGCCAAACCGAGGAGGTGCGGGCCCTTGGCCGGACCACCATTCCTACCCTTTTGGTATGGGGACGGGAGGACCGCGCGGTGCCGCTGCCGGTGGGTCAGACCATGCACGGCATGTTGCCCGGGTCCGAGCTTTTGATCATCGACCGCGCCGGACACACCCCGCACGAAGAAGAGCCCGAGGTGTTCCTGAGGCGCGCGATTCCGTTCCTGAAAGGCGAATAGTCGGCCATGGCTCCCACGAATCCCCTGGTCAACGACGCGGACGTCGCCTTCCTCCTGCACGACGTCCACGACACCAAACGGCTCTGCACCTTCCCTGCGTTCGCCGACCACACCATGGAGACCTTCGAGCTCTTCATCGGCGCATCACGCAGGCTCGCCCATGAAGTGCTCTTTCCAGCCTACCGCGCGATGGACCAGGAGCCCCCGCGCTTCTCCCCGCCCGATGTGCATGTCCACCCCGCGATGCACGCGATTTTCGGCCATTTGGTGGACCACGGTTGCATCGTGGCGAGCCGCCCGCCCGAGGTGTCCGGGCTCTCCGTGCCGCTCGTCGTCAACGCCCTGTCCAACCTCTACCTGATGGCAGGAAATGCCGCCGCCTACGCCTATGCCGGCCTCACCACCGGGGCAGCGCACCTGATCGAGGCCTTCGGCGACCAAGCGCTCCAGGAAGCCTTTATGGCGCCCATGTACGCCGGCCGTTGGACGGGAACGATGGCGCTCACCGAGCCCCAGGCCGGCAGCAGCCTGTCCGACGTGGCCACGCGAGCGACACCCATGGCAGGTGGTGTTTACAGCATGCGAGGCGCCAAGGTGTTCATCTCGGGCGGCGAGCAGGACATGACCGAGAACATCGTGCACATGACCCTCGCGCGCATCGACGGTGCTCCCCCTGGAATCAAGGGCGTATCGCTGTTTGCCATCCCCAAGAAGCGCCGGCAAGACGGCCTTTTGGTCGACAACGACGTGCGCTGCACAGGCGTGTTTCACAAAATGGGTTGGAAGGGCATCCCCAGCGTCGCCCTCGATTTCGGTGAGTCCGGCGACTGCCACGGCTACCTGGTGGGGCAGCCAAACCACGGCATCGCGTACATGTTCCAGATGATGAACGAGGCCCGTATCATGGTTGGCATGAACGGCGTGGCGACCGCGTCGGTCGCCTACCACGAGTCCCTGGAGTATGCGCGCTCGCGGCCCCAAGGACGCCCCCTCGACTCCCGCGACCCGAGCAAGCCCCAGGTACCCATCATCGCCCACGCCGACGTGCGCCGTATGCTGCTGCGTCAAAAGGCCATCATGGAAGGGGCCATGTCGCTCGTCGTCACAGCCGCCTATTTCGCCGACGTCGCGGACCATGGTCCCGACGAAAACGAGCGAAAAAAAGCCTCTCTTTTGCTCGATTTGCTCACCCCCGTCGCGAAGAGCTTCCCCGCCGAGCGGGGCTTCGAGTCGAACGCCCTCGCGGTGCAAATACATGGCGGCTACGGCTACACCAGCGAGTACCTCCCCGAGGCCTGGCTACGCGACCAGAAGCTCAACAGCATCCACGAAGGCACGACCGGCATCCAGAGCCTCGACCTCTTGGGACGCAAGGTGGTGGCCGGTCAGGGCGCCGCCCTCCAGGCCCTGGGTGAGGAGATCCGTCGGGGTTGCGCGCGAGCGACGGCGGCCTCCGTTCGCGCCGACTGGGTCGACGCCGTCGCGTCTGCCCTGACCCTCGTGGAGGCGCTCAGTGTCCAGTTGGCAGGGTACGCGCTGGCAGGCACCCCCGAGCGCATGCTGGCGCACAGCGCCGACTACCTGGATTTGATGGGCGCTCTCCTCATCGGCTGGCAATGGCTCGTGCAGGTCGCGGCCCTCGCCGAAACCGGCCGAGACGACGACTTTGCACGCGGAAAACGGCGAGCTGCCCAGTATTGGATCGCCACCGAGCTGCCGCGCATTCCTCACCTTGCCGCACTGTGTCGGTCGGTCGAGGATTCGTACGTTACAGTTCAGGCAAGCGAGCTCTGAGCTCACAAGGCGGGCGTCCGCCGCCCGCGGCCTAGCGAAGCGCCAGCTCGCTGGGAACCTCGGCAACCGCCCCTGGGCTCTCCTGAGCTTCGCGCCGCGCGAGCCGGTTTCCCCAGCGATGCATCTCACGGAAGGCGAGGTTGAACGCCACGATGCCGACGATGGCGAGCACGAGGTCGAAGAACGTCATCTCGTGACGCTCGTGCACCAGCGTCCAGAAGAACTGCGCCACGCACAGCACCGCCACGAGCGCCAGGGTGAAGGTGCGATTCACCAGATTGACAACGTAGGCCCCGAGGGGAGCGCCGAGGGCGACCACGGGCGCCGCCGCGATCCAGTTGGCGAACACCTCCGGGTGAATGCTGTAATGGGTAGGAAACAACTGCCCCAGCAGGGCGTTCGACCCGATGCCCACCACCGAGGTGAAGGCCATCAACACGACCGACGTCGGCACCGCGATCTTGATGTCGGCGCGTACGGCCAGCACGAGCACGGCGTAGATGACCATATCGATCCCCACACCCGTCACGCTCGCGACGAAGATGCCCGCGAAGAAGCCCACGGTGAGCCCCACCCGGCGATCAAAGGCATGATCGGTCGGCGTCACGCCTTCGTGTGAGCACACCTCCTTGAGCTTGACGAGGTGCATCATCCCAAAACTACCCCAAATGACCGCGAACAGCAGCTTGGTAAATAGCTCGGGCGCCAAAGGGGCGATGAACGCTGCGCCGAGCGGGGTGCCGACGAGCGAGCCCACGAGGGCCCACTTGAGCATGTGTTTTTCGAGCGGTTGACGGGTCGCCAGGATGAAAATGCTCGCGCTCGTCATGCCGATCGACTGGACCGCGAAGCTGAAGTCCCTGCCCATGGCAGCCTCCTGGTCGAACAGGAGCACGAGCACCGGGAAGCCTACCGTTCCCCCGCCCATCGGCGTCGCGCCCGCAAAATACGACCCTGCGGCCATGGCGGTGGCAATGGGCCAGTGCGAAACCACCGTCTCCCAGAGGCCCCCTCCAAACACGATGACCGCCCAGGTCCCGTAGAAGAGGGCGAGCCAAACGAACCAAGGGCGAAGGTCGGACTTGTTTGGATCTGCGGTGGGTTGCTGCACGAATCTACCTTTGAGCGCCGCGCGCCATCAGAAGACGCCGCGGAGATGTGTTGACGGGTCTCGCGTTCGCGGGCAATGGCGGCTACGCGGGTTCTTGGACTCTGGCAAACCGCTGGATCTTTTGCACGGGAGGCCGAGCCACGATCATCATCTACCCGAAGCCCCGCCCAGGCGGGCGCGCAGGATCTGCGCGGAGCCACGCCTGAGCCCCCAAAACTGGGACTTTTCGCCGCGCGGGGGGCGGGATTCGAACGCCCCGGCGAAGGGGGGCACGAAGGGATGGATTTTCTCCACGATCTTCACTAGGACGCTTTCGTGGACCCCCCGCCTGGGCCCGCGCAAGGAAGAGATCGATGAGCGCGACCGCAGCGACCCGACCCATTCGGTTCTACGAGGCGACGATTGGTAAGAAAGTGGTGATGGCCATCACCGGCTTCATCCTCTTCGGATTCCTCGTCGTACACATGCTCGGCAACCTCCAGATTTTCGGAGGCCCCGAGGGCAGCATCAACAAATACTCCGCCCTCCTCCACGCCTCGCCGGAGGTCCTGTGGGGCGCTCGCAGCGTGCTGATCGCGTCGGTCTTGCTCCACATCCGCGCCGCCGTGCAGCTCTACGCATTGAAGGCCAAGGCCCGACCGGTAGCCTACGCAAAGAAGGGTGATCGGGGCGCTCCCCGCGCGTCGCTCTTCATGATCTATTCGGGTTACGCCCTGGGCGCGTTCATCATCTTCCACATCCTGCACCTGACCACCGGCACGGTTCACCCGGCCTTCGTGGAGGGCGACGTGTTCCACAACGTGTCGGTGGCCTTCAAGAACCCACTGATCGCGGGCGTGTACGTGGTGGCGATGGGCTTTCTGTCCTTCCACCTCAACCACGGGCTCTTCAGCCTGACCCAGTCCTTGGGCCTCAGCCAGCCCGTGTGGTCGGCCCGCGTGCGCGGCGCCGCCAAGCTCATCGCCGTCGTTCTGGCAGCCTTGTTCGCCCTCATTCCGCTCGCTATCGCGGCGAACCTGGTCAAGTAGGAGATCTGGACATGCAGCTCGACTCCAAGGTGCCGAGTGGGCCCATCGAGAAGAAGTGGGACAAGCACCGCTTCGAGATGAAGCTCGTCAACCCGGCGAACAAACGCAAGCACACGGTCCTCGTGGTG
>CAYLJT010000296.1:0-9585 GCA_964383995.1 uncultured Polyangiaceae bacterium | reverse complement strand
GGTTCTTCTCGTCGCGGGTCATCGCGTCCTCGAAGAACTGAATGATGCGCTTCACGGCCGCCGAGCGCGTCGCCGGATCATCGAGCTTTTTGACGTGCGTCTCGGGGTCGTTCTCGTCGGCGCACGCGGTGACGCTCGTTGTAAAAATGCCGGTAGCGGTCAGGGTGAGGCTCGAAAACAGCAGCGAGCGAAGGAGCGGGGCGATTCGCTTTGCAGTGCGCAACATGTCTTCCTCCGAGATCGTTCTCTTGTGCGGACAGCGTCGACGTAGTTGACGCCGCGCAGCTTGGGACGCCGAGAGCGCCTAAAATCGCCCTGGGATCGCGTGAGGACCCTATTCCTTCAGCGCTCTTACTGTCAACGTGGGCGCGGCAGTCGGATGAGCCTTCGCAGCCCCGACGCGAAGACGCGGTCGGGAACGAGGCGTCGCAACGTGACCATGGCCTGCGCTTGGCGGCCCACCACCGTGCGAAACCGGGGCGATGGGTCGGAGACGAGCTGCGCGATGGCCTCGGCCACGGGCCCGGGCGAAGGGGCGCTTTCGTCGTCCTTCTTGTCCAACGTGGTGATTTGCGCGTGAATTTCCGTGTAGGGGCCGCTCCTGCCGGAGGGCGGCACGCTCCGATCGAGGAACGGAGTGCGGAACGCACCGGGCTCCACCAAGCAGACGTCGATGCCGAAGGGCTCGACCTCCCAGCGCAGGGCCTCGCTCAGGCCTTCCACCGCAAATTTCGACGCCGCGTACACGCTCAGGCCGGGCAAAGGGACGCGGCCGCTCACGCTGGAGACGTTGATGATGCGGCCCCGGCCCTGCGCCCGCATCGAGGGCAACACCGCGCGGATGACCGAGGCCGTGCCGAAGAAGTTGGTCTCCATCTGCTCGCGCAAATCGAGATCGCCCTGGGCCTCGAGGACCCCCGCCACGGCCACCTCGGCGTTGTTCACGACCGCGTAGATCGGCCCGTATTTCAGCGTAAATTCGTGAATTTTTTCGGCCACGTCGGGGGCCGTCACGTCGAGCTGCTCGATGTCGATCGAAAGGTTTCTCTGCTTGGCGGCCGCCACCAGGGCAGCTTTTCGGTCGAGGTTGCGAAGGGTCGCGATGACGCGATGGCCGCTGGCCGCACAGGCGAGGGCGGTTGCCAGACCAACGCCGCTCGATGTGCCGGTGATTAAGACGAGCTCGGACACGGGCCGCGCAGTATATCCGAAATTCTAGGCGTTTTCGCGCCGTCCTCGCCTGCTCAGCCGATGATCATGGTCTCGGAGAGCAGCTTTCCCTGGGCAAAACGCCGTAGATTCCAGCGCTCGAACAGGGGGAGCGGCGTGCCCTTGGCGACGTACTCGGCGAGCAGGCGCCCCATCACGGGCGCCATCATGAAGCCGTGCCCCATGAAGCCGGAGACTTGGAAGAACTGATCGACGCCGTCGACCTCCCCGACGATCGGATTGGCGTCCGGCGTGAGATCGTAACAACCGGCCCATTGGCGCAGGATTTTTACGCGACCGAGGATGGGGCAGGTCTGCTGCAAGGCTCGCGCATAGAGCGCCAAAAAGCGGTGCGATGAGGCCATGTCGATGCCCTCGGGCACGTCGTGGTTCGAGATGCCGCCGACGATTTCACCGCGCGTGGACTGCGAGAAATAGAGGCCGTTCGAGAGGTCGGCGATGAGCGGGCCGAGCCAGGGCTTGAGCGGTTCGCTGGAGCAAATTTCGTGGCGGTGAGGGCGGTTCGGCAGCTCCACGCCGAGCATGCGCGCGATGAGCGGGCTCCATGCGCCGCAGGCGTTGACCACACGGTTCGTGCGGATTTCGCCCTTGTTGGTCAGTACGGCGCTGATGCGCTTGCCCTTGGTTCGAAAGCCCGTGACCTCGGTGAAGGTCGCGATGTTCACGCCGAGCTTCTCGGCCGCCTGCGCGTAGCCCCACACAAAAGGCCAGGGGAAAACGACGCTGTCCTCGGCGTTGAAGCTCGCCGCGAGGACGCCCTCGGTGTTGAGCTCGGGGACGATTTTCTTCGCCTCTTTGGGCGTGAGCATGCGTGTTGGAAGGCCGCAGCCGTTCTGCACGGCGACGCTGTTTTCGAGGTTCTTTTTGCCGGCCTCGCTGCGCACGAGGAACAGATACCCGCCCTGGCGAAACCACACGTTGATGCCCATCTGGCGCGCAAAGTCCCCGCAGATGCGGATGGATTCCTGCATCAGGCGGATGTTCTCCTCGGTCGCGAATTGGGCCCTTACGCCTCCGCCGTTGCGACCGCTGGCGCCGCTGCACAAATAGCCCTTTTCGACGACCACGATGTTCTTCAGCCCGTGGGTCTTCGCGAGGTTGTACGCGATGGACAACCCCATGATGCCGCCGCCGATGATCACCACCTCGGCTTTGTCGCGCATAGACTTCGTCAGGCCGCCGAGGCCGCCCCTTCGAGCATGAGCTTCTCGATTTCGTCGGGTTGTTTGGGCGCGCCGCCCGTGAGCACCAGGGGATCGCCGTCGGTGACGAGCACGTCGTCTTCGATGCGAATGCCGCGGACGTCGGCGAAGCGCGCGAGGTTGTCTCGGACAAAGTCCGCGCCGAGGGCCTCGGTGAAGCGCGGATCGCTGAGGATCGCCGGCACTTGGTAGAAGCCGGGCTCGACGGTGACGGCCATGCCGGGCGCGAGATCGCGATCGAGGCGCAGGAAGCCGTCGCCGAAATTCGACGAGCGCGTGCGCCCCTCGGCGTAGCCCGCGCGGTCCCCGAGGTCTTCCATGTCGTGCACGTCGAGGCCGAGCAAATGGCCTATTCCGTGCGGGAAAAACACGGCCGCCGCGCCTCGCTCCAAGAGGCCATCGACGTCGCCGCGGAACACACCGAGGTCCTTCAAGCCGCTCACGATCACGCGCTTGGCGGTCTCGTGGACCTCGCGGTAGCGCACGCCCGGGCGCACGCGATCGATGGCGGCGAGCTGCGCTGCCAGCACGACCTCGTAGATGGCCCGCTGCGAGGCCGAGAAGCGGCCCGTGACGGGCCATGTGCGCGTGATGTCGGCCGCCCAGCCTTCGGGCGTCTCGCCGCCCACGTCGGCGAGCAAGAGGTCGCCCGGTGCGAGCCGCGCGTCGTGGGCGTCGTTGTGCAGCACCTCGCCCGACACGGTCACGATGGGTCCATACGCGTCCTCCATGCAATGTGCGCGCAGCACGGCGACCATCGCGGCGGCGACCTCGGCCTCGGTGGACGCCTTGCGCGTCGCGACCATGCCGGCGCGGTGCGCCTCGGCGCTCACCCGTGCGGCGAAGGCGAGCTGCGCGCGGGCCGCGGCGTCGTGGCGGAGGCGGAGCGAAATCATTTGATCTGCAAGCTTTTCGTCGTCCGACCCCGCCGAGAGCTTGTCGCCCGTGCGCGGCGCGATGGGCCGCTGCAGCCGGACCGAAAGCCACTCCGCGCTCGCGTCGTCCTGCGTGGGCAGCGTGGCTACGCCCCCCGTGGCCTTGCGCAGCACCTGATCGATCGACGTCAGGGGCAACACGTGGTCGACCTGGGTCGCGCGGCGCACCTCGTCGAGGCTCGGTCGCGGCCCGTGCCAGAGCGCGTCGTCGGGGTCGGGGGCCTCGACGAACAACGTCGTCGCGTCGCCGTCGAAGAGCAGCGCGGCGCCGGGGATGGGGCGCCCGACGAAGTAGAGAAAGTGGCTCGCTGCCCGGAACGGATAGCGGTTTGCGCGGTAGTTGCGGGAGGGCGGGAGCCCCGCGCTGAGCAGCGCTGGCCCCCGCAAACCGGCCAAGAGCGCGCGCCTTCGCGCCACGAAAACCTCAGGAGCAGTGACGGGCTCGTTCATGGGCGCTTGATTCTACCCGGCCCGCGCGGGGATGTGCGCGAGGGCCTCGGCGAAGGCCGTGGCCTCGCCGGGTAGCACGCGAATTTGCGTATCGTCCTCGGCCCACGCCGCGATGTCCCCCGCGTCGCAGGCCAACACGGGCACGCCCAGCAACCGCGCCTCCCGCACGGCCGTCGGCGCGGCTTCGACCGCGGACGGAAACACGAGCACGTCGGCCGCGCCGATCCATGCCAACGCTTCGCGCCGGGGCAGCGCGCCCACGAACCGCGTGTGCGGAGCAACCGTTTGGGCCAGCGCGTCGAGGCGCGCGCGCTCGGGCCCGTCGCCCACCACGACCAGCCGGATCCGCGGATCGGCCGCCGCTTCGATGGCCAGGTCGACCCGCTTGCTCGGGATCAACCGACCGCACACGACCGCGAGCAATTGGCCCGAAACAAGGCTCATCGACGCGCGCAGCGTCGCGGCCTGGGGCGCCACGTCGGGCATGTCGACCTCGGGCGGGTGCACGTGCGATTGGGCGCGCAGGCGCTCGGCGAGGTCGTGGTCGAGCGAGGCGAGCAAGCTCTCGCGAGGCCGCTCCGCGGCGAAGATGAACGTGGTGCCGCGCTCCACGAGGCTGCGCACGACAGGTCCACGGACGAATGGTTTGAGCTCCAATAAAAATCGCACGTCGGCGCCGTGGGCCACGGCGGTGAGGCGCGTGCGCGTGCCCAAACAAAGGGGCCAGGCACAGGGCACGATCCAGTGCGCGACGATCTCGTCGACGGGGCCGATGCGCGCGAGGCGCGAGCGCACGCCGACCGCGAAGGGAGCGACCCACAACGCGCGGAGCGGCATCTCCTTGAGCCGCGCCAGGGCCCCCGGCCACGTAAACAAGGCGCCTCCGCCCGCGCGGTGAATCGTCAACGATCCGACGCGCTTCGGCGCATCGAAGGGCGTGCCCCCGGGGGCGATCACATGCACGTCGTGTCCGAGACGCGCCAGCGCCTCGGCCGACGAACGGACGAAATGCCCCGACGGATCATCGTCGTTTCGCGGAAACGACGAGCTGACGACGGCGATACGCAACTTGGGATCCCCCCCAAAGGGCGTGGGCTTCTTAGCTCGCGAGGTCCATCTTCGAACGCTTGCGGCGGCGGCGTGCGGCCTCGGAGGCCTTCTTACGACGCTTCACAGAGGGCTTCATGTAGTGCCGGCGGCGCTTCAGCTCGCGCAGGATGCCTTCGGCGGCCATCTTGCGCTTCAAGTGTTTGATCGCGCGCTCGATGCCCTTGTCGCCAACCGCGACCTCCAAGGGCTTGCACTGAATCGCCTCGCTGGGCATCTCGGAACCTCTCTAAAAATGGGCGCTTTTGAGCGCAAAATGCGGAGTTTTCTGCGGAGTCGCCGGGGCGACCCCGAAAAGGGGCGCGGAATATGGCAGAGGGCGATTCGCTTGTCTATCGCGCGGCCCCTTCCCCCCTAGGGATTCTCGGCTCACTGCGCACTCGTCCAGCGTCAGCGCGCGCTCCCCCTGCGGTCCTCTGGTTGTCGAGACCCCGACTTCCGTGGATTCTGCGCCCGTGCCTCGGTCCGTCTCCAGCTCCGCCGTCCTTTGGGTGTCGACCGCGCTCGTCGTTGCGGCGTGCGGCGCACGAACAGACATCAACATTCGCTTTCACAGTGACGCGGGGGCCGGAGGCGATGGCGGAGGGGGGTCGTCGACGGTCGCCACCACGTCGACGACCTCGACCACCACGTCGTCGTCGAGCGGCGGTTGCACGGCCGACAGCGAGTGCGACGACGGCGTCGCCTGCACCGTCGACCTGTGCTCCGCGGGCGCCTGCGTCTCGGCGCCGAGCGACCCCTTGTGCGACGACGGCATCGCCTGCACGAGCGAGCAATGCAACCCGACGACGGGCTGCAACTACGTGCCCAACGACACCTTCTGCAACGACGCCGTGGCGTGCACCTTCGATAGCTGCGCGGTGGGCATCGGCTGCGTGCACGAGCCCTGCGACGACGTGTGCAGCGATGGTTTGTTCTGCAACGGTCTCGAGCGTTGCGATGTCAACGCCGGTTGCGTCGGTCCGGACGCCAGCCCCTGCGACGACGGCGTTCCGTGCTCGACGGACACCTGCACCGAGGTCAGCGGCGGCGCCTGCTCGCACGGCGTCCCCCTGGGCTGCGCCACGCCCCTCGATGTGCTGGAGGTCGTGGGTGAGTCGGGCGAGCTCATCGTGGTGTCGCTGCCCATCGGCAACGTGATCTCGTCGCTGCCCGCCCAGGGCACCGTGAGCCTCGACATCGCCCGCATCGGCGACCGCCTGTTCGGGACGAACGGCACCAACGCCTACGAAATCGATCCCAACACCAACAAGCTGATCGGCACCATCGGGCCCGCCGCCGCCAATTCGCTCGGCGCTGGTTTGGACGGCTTTTTGTACTACGCGGACACCTCGCTCTACCGCCTCGATCCAAGCACGGGCGCGACGACCTTGGTCGGCGCGTTGCCGCCGGGGCACATTTCGAGCGGCGACGTCGCGGTCGCGGGGGTGGATGCCTACGTGACGACCACCTCAAATTGCGGCTACGACTCCCTCGTGCGCGTGTCGCTGGTGACGGGCGAGGCCACCAACATCGGCAAGCTCAGTCTGCCCTGCGCGTTTGGCCTCGGGACCTTCGGCGAAAAGCTCTACGCCTTCTCGTGCGCGGGCTACGTCGCGCTCGTCAACAAGGACACCGCCGACACGACCATCGTGGCCACCCTCAACGCGGTGGTCTATGGCGCCGCCGATCCCCAGGGTTGAGGCTTTTTTGATCCGCCCCCCTTGCAAGTTAGAATCTTTCTAATTATCTGATCGCGTCATGGCGACGAGCCCCAAAGCCGACGAGGCCGTAACGCGCGAGATGCTCGAGCGCGTTCGTCGCGCCGGGCTCAAGCTCACGGCCCAGCGTCTCGCCATCGTGCGCGAGCTGGCGGCCGATCCCACGCACCCGACGGCCCAAGAGCTGTACGACCGGCTGCGGGTCTCCCAGCCGGGGATGAGCTTTGCCACCGTCTACAACACCCTCGACGCCCTGGCGGCGGCGGGGCTCTGCGCGGCCCTGTCGTTGTCCCCCGGGGCTTCACGCTTCGATCCCAACATGCACGCGCACCACCACGCGGTGTGCGACGCGTGCGGCCTTGTCCGAGACGTGCCGCTCACGCCGAGCGAGGCGTCGAGGAGCGTGTCGACGGCCCCCGTCTCGGCGGCCGTCCCCCTGGCCCCCGGCTTCGAGGTGCGCTCTGTGGAGCGCATTTACCGCGGGCTTTGTGCTCCCTGCGCCAAGCGCGCCCGACGAGATTCGTCGCGTTCCAAAGGGGCCGGCGCCAAGCCGTCGTGATCGCTCGAATGATTTGAGCTGCAAATAACTTGCAGCTCTTGGCTCAACCGTTTCGTCCTCGCCTCAACGCGCGGGCGAACGTCACAGAAGAGGAAACCCATGGCCACGAAGCAGCTCAGCGGAACCAAGACGCACCAGAACCTCAAAGACGCCTTCGCAGGCGAGTCCCAGGCAAATCGCCGTTATCTCTACTTCGCAAAGGTCGCCGACGTGGAAGGCCGCCCCGACGTGGCCGGTCTCTTCAAGGACACGGCGGACGGCGAGACGGGTCACGCGCACGGTCACCTCGACTACCTGAAGTCGGCGGGCGATCCGGCCACCGGCCTGCCCATCGGCAACACCGAGAAGAACCTCAAGGCCTCGGTCGCGGGCGAGACCCACGAGTACGAGACCATGTATCCGGGCATGGCGAAGGAAGCTCGCGAAGAGGGCTTCGACGACATCGCCGAGTGGTTCGAGACCCTCGCCAAGGCCGAAAAATCCCACGCGGGTCGCTTCCAGAAGGCCCTCGACGCGCTCGATTTCTGAGATTGTTCGAAGGTTGGGGCAGCCGTGGGCCCACGCCGTTGCGTGGGCCCGCGGAGGCCGTGTTTCTTTGACGGAATGCCATGAGCAAGTTGCCGCGCACCCCCGCCGTTGCCCCCGCGTTTACGCCCGATGACGCACGTTATTGGGACGAGCGCGACCTCGAGCACGAGATGCGAAGGGTGTTCCAAATCTGCCACGAGTGCCGCATGTGCGTGAACTACTGCGGCTCGTTTCCCGAGCTTTTCGGCCGCGTTGACCGAGACATCGAGTCGGGTCGCGCCGAAGGCGCCGAGCACCTCGACACGGCCGACTTCAAGGTCGTCGTCGACGAATGTTGGCAGTGCAAACTTTGTTACATCAAGTGCCCCTACACCCCCGACGAGGGCACCTCCGAGCTGCTCGATTTTCCCCGCCTGATGGCCCGCGAGAAGGCCGTGCGCGCGCGTCGCGAGGGCATCCCGCTCGTGGATCGCATCCTCGGTGAGCCCCACGTGGTGGGTCAGCTCGGCTCGGGTCTCGCCGCGCCGATGGCGAACCTCATCAACGCCAACCGCCTGCTGCGCAAGGTCCAAGAAAAAGTCACCGGCATCTCTGCCGAGTTCCCGCTGCCGCCCATGGCGAGCGAGCCGTTTGCCGACTGGCACCGCAAGCACAAGCCCCAAGAGGGTTCGGGCGAAGTGGGCGACGTGTTGCTCTTCGCCACCTGCTACGGCGAGTACAACCTCCCGAGCGTCGCACGGGCCGCGACCAAGGTGCTGGAGCACAACGGCTTCCGCGTGTTCCGCGCAGGAGACGCCTTCGAAGGCGACGGCCAAGTGAGCATGTGCTGCGGCATGCCGAACCTCGACGGCGGCGATGTCGACGCCTTCATCAGCAAGGTGAAGATCAACGTCGCCTCGATGTTGCCCCACGTCCGCGCCGGTCGCCGGGTCGTCGTGCTCGGCCCCACCTGCGGCTACACGATGAAAAAGGAATGGTACGAGTACCTGCCCAGCGCCGAGGTCAAAGAGGTCGCGTCGGCGGTCGTCGACATGATGGAGCTGCTCGTCGAGCTGGGCCGCAAGAAGACCTTGAAGCTCGAGTTCGAGAAGGGCCTCGGCACCGTGGCCTACCAGGCCGCGTGCCACCTGCGCGCGCAAAAAATCGGCCTGCCCGGCATGCGCGTGCTCTCCAAGGTCCCGGACACCGAGGTGCGCGTGGTCGAAGAGTGCTCCGCCGTCGACGGCACCTGGGGCATGAAGGCCGAGCACTACGAAATGGGCCGCAAATACGCGGGCCGCATGATCCGCAGCGTGGCCGCCATCGAGCCCGATCTGGTGGTGACCGACTGCAGCCTCTCGGGGCTGCGCATCCAAAAAGAGAACGACGTCCGGGTGCTGCACCCCGTCGAAGCGCTCGCCGAAGCTTACGGCTTAGTTTGAGCTCCAAATAATTCAGCGGTCTCTCGGCGTCGCCCTGGTCTAGCCCCGGCGTCGCACGGTGGCCGTGTGTCCGAAGCAGGAGAAGCCATGAAGACCATCGATCGGAACGAAGTGTTGCCCATCGGCGAGTACGAGCTCATCCGCCCCCACTTTCGCGCCCGCGTCATCCAAGAGAAGCGCACGCGGCACGTGACCCTCGGCGAGCACATGTACGCCAACTTCGAGAACCGCGATTCGGTGCTGCTCCAAGTGCAGGAGATGCTTCGCACCGAGCGCATCACGAGCGAGAGCGGCATCGCCCACGAAATCGAGACCTACAACGAGCTCATCCCCGGCGACGGCCAGCTCAGCTTCACGTTGTTCATCGCCATCGCCGATCGCGAGACGCGCGAGCGCGTGCTCACCGAGCTCGCGGGGTTGGAGCGCCACGTCGCGCTGGAGGTCGACGGCGTG
>CAYLJT010000295.1:0-9615 GCA_964383995.1 uncultured Polyangiaceae bacterium | reverse complement strand
AGAAGTCGCCGCCGTAGGCTGTTTCTTCCAGGTGCACCTGGGGGCTGTCGCCCTCGCCCTTGGTGTTGACGCTGGCGTTGATGCCACCCTGCGCGCACACCGAATGGGAGCGTTTGACCGGGACAAGGGAGAGCAGATCCACAGGGACCTTGGCCTCGCAGAGCTTGATGACGGTCATCAAGCCGGCCAGACCGCCTCCCACGACGACGACCCGTCGGACCTGTCCGCCTTCGCTGCGAATCGTGCTCTTGGCCGCCATGACTACGAAACTTTCTCCGGTGGTAAGTGCGATTAGGGGTCGATGGCGGGGACCGCCGGGGCCTCGACGGGGCTGGCTTTCGCCTGGGCGAGGTCGGCGCAGGTGCGGGTCGTCCCGTCGTGGTCGCCGCCAAAGTACCCCTGAAGGTTGATGCGCGAGCCCGTCGCGAAGTAGATGACCGTGCTCGCACCGAGGACGAAGATGGCGGCGCCGAGCAAGCCGAACACAACCGCGCTCAGGCGCTGAGAGCGGCGCGAGAGGGTGATTCCCCAGGAGAAGCAGAAGCCCCAGAGGCCGTTGGCCAGGTGGAATGAACAGGCCGCGATGCCGACGAGGTAGATGAGACCTACCACCGGGATGCCGTTCATCGTGCTCGACAAATTGGCGCAAAGTGAGGGATAAAACTCCCTCGGCGCCATGTTGTCGGCGACGCGCTGGCCCCAGTAGCCCCACAGATGATAGCCAATGAACAGAAAGGCCAAGATGCCTGTGATGCGCTGAAAGCTATACATCCAGTTGCGCGAGAAGGTGTATTTGCCCACGTTGGGCTTGCCTTCGAGCGCGATTTTGATGCCCCAGACAGCGTGGAACAAAAGGGGCAGTAAGATGGACGCTTCGAGCAGCCCCAAAAAGGGCATGTGGCTGATGTCCGCCACGGCGTCGTCGAACAGCTCTTGCCCCTGCATGGCCTTGGCGTTCGTCCACAAGTGGAACACCATGAAGCCGCCCACGGGCAGGACCCCGGTCAAGGAGTGCAGCTTGCGCAGCAAAAACGGCCGGCGGGATTTGTCGAAAAGAGACGGCGATTCGTGGGCGTCGGACACCGAGCACCTCGGCAGTCGACCTTCTTTTGAAGGCGCTGGAAAAAACAGCATGCATCTATGGGAGGGCCGCCACGACGTCAAGCAAAGGCGCGGCGGCGGCGGCCGTTTGCCCCGCGGCGTGGTCCTTTCTTTGGCGCTTGGCCTGGCATTCTTGGGCAGCGCGTGCGGCGGGGCCGAAGAGGGACCGCGACCCACCCCGACGTTCGGACTCTCGAAGGAGGCGGAGAACAATTTCCGGCTGATTTTGGCCAAATTCGAGGCGCGCCCGCGGGAGCAACGGGGGGATCTGGCCGCCGAGCTCGAGGCCTTCCGCACGCGTTATTCGGGCGACCCCTTGGCTCGCAAGGCCGACGCCATGCGCGCCACCATCGCCCTCGACGCGGGCAACCTCGACGAGGCCGATGCGCTCGCCGCGCGCGTGGAGGCCGGCGACGAGGGCTCCACCCGAAACCTGGCGCTGGTCGTGCGCGGCGGGGTTTTGCGCCGGCGAGGTGAGCCCGAACAGGCCCTTTTGCTGCTCTTGCCGCTGTCGCACAAGCTCGTGGACGCCGAGGCGCGGGAGCTGCAAAACGAAGAGGCCGTGCTCGCGGCGATCGACGCGAATCGCCCCGATTTGGCGCTCGTCTTGATGGAAGGCTGGCTGCGCGAAACGGGCCGCAAGACGCGCACGGAAGAGCGCGTGGCGGTGCTCGTCGCGGCCCTCGATCCGCGGGCCGTGCTCTCTTACCTGGACGCCGCTACCGAGCATGGCATCCCGGAAAACACCAACCTCTTGAGCCTCGCCGCGCATCTCTTGGCCGAGGTGGCCGAGCAGCGCGTCGACGCGGCCCTGGCAAAGCGCCTGTTGGCGCGCGTCGGGCCCCTGCTCGGCGACGACGGTGACCGCGTGGCGCGTCTTGCCTCCGGCGTCACAACGAGCCGAATTGCCGGGCCTACGGTGGGCTTGGTGCTGTCGTTGGGCTCACCCGAGCTGCGCCGAAGGGGCGCCGACGTTGCGGCCGGTGTGGCGCATGCCCTGCGTTTGCCGGGATCGTCCGCGCGTCTGGCGAGCCGTGACGACGCCGGCGATCCGCTCAACGTGGCCGCGGCGGTGAGCGGTTTGGGCGCCGAAGGCGCGGCGATCGTCGTCGCGGGCTTCGACGAAGAGAGCGCACGCATGGCCGCCGCCGCCGCCGAGACGCAGGGCATTCCGGTGCTCTTGCTGACCGCGCCGTCGGCCTGGGATCCGCGCCCCGACGGCTTCGTGTTCATCCTCGGCGACGGCCCCACGCTCCGCCATTCGCGCCTCGAAGACGCGCTGACCGAGGCCGGATCGCGACAGGTCGTGATCCTCGATTGCGAGTCCGAGACAACGTCGTTCGGCCCCCACGTGGGCGTGCTCATCGATCGCGTTTTGCCCTGCTACGAGCGTCGTTTGCCGTTCCTCCCCACGGCCCGCGGTCGCCTCGCCTACGGCCTTGACACGGTCGGTCTGCGCGTGCCGTCGGGGGCCTTCTACGCTGCTGTCGGGGCATTTCCGCTGACCCACGCCGTCCAGACGTCGAGCGCGGACCTGCGCGAGTGGCTGCTCGCCAAGCACGATCCGCCGAGCTACTGGGCGGGCATGGGCCACGACGCGGGCCTCTTGGCGTGGGGCGGTGTCCGCGAGCTGCCCGCGCGCTCGACGGAGGACCCCGCGGAGGTGCGCGCCCTGCGCAGGGGAGCGCGTGACGCCCTGGCGCGGGCCCAAGGCGATCTGTGGACCACCGAGGCCCGGGGGTTCGACGGCGCGCGCCGAATCAAGCGCACCGTCGTCGTCGAGAAGATGCCTTGAGACGAAGAGGCCCTGTGTATAACTGGCGATCATGGCCGGTCGAAGAGGGCAGTTGGTCGCACAAGAAAAGGGATGGTGTGCTCCGCATAAAGCCCGTGTAAGGTGTCCACCCATGGTCCCTTCCTCCTTCGCTCGCGCGCTGTTGCCCCTGGTTTTCGCGGGCGGATGCGCCGCCGCTCCGCCGCCTCCGGCCCGCACGTCACCGCTCTTGCCCGAGGACCCGGCCCACCCCGCGGCCGAGCTCTCGGCGAGCTTCGAGGCGATCCAAAGTGCCTGTGATCAAGAAGAGCAGCGACTGCGCACCATGGCCCAGGCCTCGTGCGAGAAGCGGCAAAACATCGAGGCTGTCCTGGCGGGGACCGCGGGCGGACTGGCCCTCGCCACC
The DNA here is from genome assembly GCA_964383995.1 of uncultured Polyangiaceae bacterium. Lineage (GTDB taxonomy): Bacteria > Myxococcota_A > Polyangia > Polyangiales > Polyangiaceae > CAYLJT01. Next base: position 6,334 of record CAYLJT010000295.1, on the reverse strand, counting down.
ACGGTCTATGCGGGTCTGTCCGACGGACCGAGTGGCTTTGTCGTCGTGCCCTTGGCGGGGGGCTCGGCGGCCGCCGCGGCGCCGTTGACCGTGCTCTTGCTCCAGCCCCACGAAGACTTGGCGATCGAAGAGCGCCTGTTGCGCATCGAGGATCATCGCGCCCTCGTGCGTGACGCGCACCGCAACCTGCTCATGGCGGCTCGACACCGCGAGCAAGCGGCGACGCGCGCCGACGAAGCCGTGGGCGATGCGCCGCCCCTCGACGCCGTGTCCGAAGCCCTGCAGCGCGCTGGGCAACAGCTCGAAGCGGCCGACAAAGACCTCGCCGACCTGCCTGTCGCGCCGCAAAAGAGCGACAAGGACCCCAAGAAGGGCGACAAGACCCCTGCGGAGGCGCCCAATGTCCGAGACACGGTCGGCGACGCGCAAAAGGCCGTGGGCGACGCTCGTGCGGAGAATCAAAGGGCCTCGGCCCTGGTCGAAGCCCTGCAACACGGCGCCGGCGAGCGCGCCGAGCACGGCGCCAACATGGCAAAACAACGGGAGCTCGAAGCGGCGCACGCCCTCGACGAAGCCTTGCTTCGCCTCGGCGAAGTCTGCCGTCCTCGCTGAGCCGTCGTGCGGGTCCCTCTCCCCACCCGACGCAAGACCATCCAGCTCGCGCGGCGCCTCGCCCCGTTGCTCGCTGCGGGAGATCTGTTGATTTTGGAAGGTGATCTGGGCGCCGGAAAGACCTTCTTTACCCGCGCGTTGAGCCGCGCCCTCGGGGTGCCGAGCGGTGTGCGCGTGACGAGCCCCACCTTCACCCTCGTGCACGACCTGGGCGGAACCGTGCCGATCATCCACGCCGATCTGTATCGCTTGGGGGGCAGCTCCGAGCTTGGGCCGCTCGGCCTCGAAGAGCTGCGCGCACAGGGCTCCATCGTCGTGGTCGAGTGGGGAAAACCCTACCTTTTGGCCCTCGGCGGCGACGCTGTGGTGATGCAGTTGACCCTCGGCCCCGAGGGGCGGACGGCCGATGTGGAGGGGAGCGGCCCGCGCAGCGCCGCCCTCGTCGAGCGCCTCGAAGCGAGCCTCCGCGAGGGGGGGAGCATCTTGCGCGTGGCGGCCCCGGTCGAACAGGGTTAGGTCTGCCGCGTGGCCAGCCAAGAACCCTCGAAGAACGTGCTTTTGAGCGTCTTCGAGCCTGTGCTCGACGCGCTGAGCAACGTGGGGTCCGTCGTCGAGCTGACCGTAAAGACCGTGGCGTGGCTGTTTCGCAGGCCTTTTCGTGCAGCGCAAGTGCTCGCCGCGATGGACTTCATCGGCGTGCAGTCGATCTTCATCGTGGGCCTGACGGGCACCTTCAGCGGCATGGTGCTGGCCCTGCAAACCACCTACGCCCTGCGTGCCTTCAGCGCCGAGGGTCGGGTCGGGGGGCTCGTCGCGGTGTCGCTGACGCGCGAGCTGGCCCCTGTTTTCGCGGCGATCATGGTCACCGCGCGGGCCGGCAGCTCGATGGCGGCCGAGCTTGGCAACATGCGCGTCACCGAACAGATCGACGCCATCGCCACCATGGGGGTCAGCCCCATTCAATACCTTCTCACGCCTCGATTGCTCGCCTCCACGCTGATGTTGCCGCTGCTCTGCGTCCTTTACACGACCGTGGGCATGGCTGGCTCTTACCTCGTCGCGGTCGTCTGGCTGGGCGGCGATCCCGGCATCTTCCTGCAAAGCGTGCGCGACTTCGCGCTGCCCAAAGACCTCTACATGGGCCTCATCAAGGCGGCCGTGTTTGGCTTCATGATCGCCGCCATTTCGTGCCGACACGGCTTCTACGCCAAAGGTGGCGCCCGCGGCGTGGGCGCCGCCACGACGCGCGCGGTCGTCGAAAGTTGCGTCTCCATTCTCGTCGTAAACTACATCTTGACGCAGACGCTTTTGGATTCAGACCTTGGGTGATTCACATGCCGGTTGTTGTTCAAACCCGTGGTGATGTCGCCGAAAGTCGGCATCCTTTTGCGGTCGCGGCGGCGGTCGATGGCAAGGCGCACGCGCTCTTCGGCGACGACGAAATTACGCCCTTTCGTTCGGCTGCCAAGCCCTTTCAACTGGCCACCTCCCTGGCGCTCTTGGGTGATCCCGACCTTGCCGACGAGCTGCTCGCCATCGGCGCGGCCTCGCACAGCGGCGAGCCCACCCACGTGAGCCTGGCGCAAGCGGTCCTCCGCCAGTTCGACCTCGACGAAGGGCAGCTCCGCTGCGGAACCCACGCCCCCACGCACAACAAGAGCGCCGCCGCCGTGCTGCGCGCAGGCGGCAAGTTCTCGGACATCCACAACAACTGCTCTGGAAAACATGCCTTCATGTTGGCCGCCGCGAAGGCGGTCGGCGCGCCCCTCGACTACCGGCCGTTCGACCACCCCGTGCAGCAACAGAACGTGGCTCTCCTGAGCGAGCTGTCGGGCCACCCTCCCCAGCTCGCCGTGGACGGCTGCGGCGTCCCCACCTTCTGCCTTCCCTTGTCCGCCATCGCACGGGCGTGGTCCCGCCTCGCCGCGGCCATGGACGCTCCCTCCGGAGAGGCCTCCGCGACGCGCCTCGCTCAGGTCGGCTGGGCCATGGGTAGAAATCCTTACCTTACCTCGGGCACCGGTCGCTTCGACCTCTCCGTGGCCGAGGCCGCGAAGGCGCCGATCGTCGTGAAAATCGGCGCCATGGGCGTGTTCTGCATCGCCGTACCGAGCCTGCACCTGGGCATCGCCGTCAAGGTGGCGTCGGGCAACACCGAGGCCCTGGCCCCCGCCGTCGCTTACGCCTTTGGCAAGCTGGCGCCCAAGGTCTGGGCCGAGCCCGAGGGTTGGAGCCACCTGAACGTGACCAACGTGGTGGGCCGTGTGGTGGGAAGATGGCAAGCTTTCGACAGCTCATCGACCGGTAAGACCGCGTCGCCTGAAGGAGGACGATCATGCTGAAGCTACCCTGGTTGTTGCTCGGCGGGGCCGCGTGGACCGCCGGCGAATATGCGATCCACAGGTTCGTTGGCCACGGGCCCAAGCGCGCGCCGAAGGAAGGCATCCTGGAGCGCCTGACCCCCTCGGGCCTCGCCGCGGAGTTCAACCGCGAGCACCTCGCGCACCACGTCGACCCTTCGTACTTCGCGCCGACCTACCGCAAGGTCATGGCCGCGGGTGTGGCCGTGCCGCTGATTGGCGCCGTGCTTACACCCGTCCTCGGCGTGCCCCGCGCCCTCTCGTTCGCCCTCGGTTTTGCCACCGTTTACGGTGGTTACGAGGTTGTCCACCGCCGCATCCACACCCACGGTCCGACCGGTCCGTACAGCCGTTGGGTGCGCCGCCACCACCTCTACCACCACCACAAAACCCCGCGCGCCAACCACGGCGTCACGAGCCCCCTCTGGGACTACGTGTTCGACACCGAGAAGCCGCCCGGTAGGGTCGACGTCCCGCGCCACGTCGCGCCACCCTGGATGGTCGATCGCGAGACCGGCGCCGTGCGCGCCGAGCTTGCCGAGGACTACGCCCTGGTGGGCAAGGGATCGAGCGTCAAACAGGCGGCGGTCGAGGCCGTCCCTGCCACCTGACCTCGGGGCCCGAGGGAAGCTCCAGCGAGAGGTCAGGCGATGGCAACGATCGCGCACCTTCCCAAGACGCTCGTGGTAGGGAGCTTTTTCCTCCTGTCTTGCGCGGCGGACGCCGATCGTGCTCTACCCATCGCCGCGGCCCCCGTCGCAGCCAGCGCTCCCGTGGTCGTCTCGCCACCTTCCACGCCGAGCGCTGCGGCGTCTGCGCCTCTGCCCCTGCCGTCGGCTCTTCCTGCTCCCCCGCCCGATCCGTCCATCTCCGCCGCGGAAGCCATCGAGCTTTTGTTTCCGACCGACGACCAGCGCCGCGCCGAAGCCCTGACCCTTTGTCCAGACGCGCCCCGCGTGGCGCGCATCGAGTGCCTCCTTCAAGCCCGCTACGCCGAGGACGCGCAGGCCAGTCAAGTGGCCCTCGACCTTTACCGGCAGACGGGCGCCGTCGCGGGGCTCGACGTGGACCATGTCATGGACGGTGGCTACCGAGGCATGTTGCACCTGGTCCCCGATCTACCCATCGGCGCGAAGCGCTTCCACCTGCTCTGGGTGCGCGACGCCCTCGTCGCCGCGAGAGACTTCGTGGCCGCCGTCGAGGCCAAGAAACCCGGCAGCGACCCCGTTCGATTTCGCGTAGGCGACCTGAAAATCAAGTTCTTTCGTTCCGTCAAGGCGCGCACGCCCTCGGCCTACGCCGACGGCTTCACCCTGGCCTACAACACCGCCGGCAGCCTCAACACCTCAGGCCCCGCTGTCCGAGACACCTTCTTCCACGAGCTCTACCACTCCAACGACGCGGACCACGACGAATTCTCCGTGCGATCCCTGTCTACCATGCGCGACGCCATCGTGGCGCGCTGCGGCGCTTCGACGCCTTGCCTGACCCCCTACGCACCCACCGACACCGTGGTCCGCGGAGGCACCTACTACGCCTTCCAGCCAGGCAACGACGTGCGCGAGTACGGCGCCGAGGTAGCGTCCCGTTACTTCAGTGAAACACGCGAATTTCTCGCCGGAAAGAAGCCAAAAAAGAAGCTCTTTCGCTGCGGTCCCAAGGAGAACGCCGACGCCTTCGTGCGCGTCGCCAACGAGATGTTCGGGGGCTTCGTGGCGGGGCCTCCGTGTGACGGTCCGTAGCCCATCGCATCCATGGGCGACGGCCGTTCCTACCCTGGACCGACTGAGCTACGGGCAGGTGAAGTCCGACGCGGCGGCCGTCAACCAACCGTCGCCGGGCTTCTTGAATTGGATGGTCATCGACCCACCGCAGCACTCCTCGAAGCCGTATGCGTCGAGCGTGTGCCAGCCGCTCGCCAGCGTGATGGGACCGGACTGCAGCAGGTCACCGACAGCGCCCCAATTGCCCGCCCACCACAGGTCGCCCCAATCTTCGTCGATTACGGCGTTGTCGAGCAACAGAACACCGCCGAAGCCGTAGTCCGGTCCGATCCGGATCTCCCAGGTGCCCGCGTCAGCCGGGTGTACGAAGAGCACGATCTGAAAGTGCGAGGCCGCGTCGGTGCTCGAGCCCCAAACCCCGGTGGCGAGCGACTCCGCGGATGGGAAGGTGCCGCTGCCGTAGCCGGGCACGCCGGAAGGTAAGCTGTTCCAAATCGCCAAAGCGCTTGCGGCGCTGTTGGCGACGCCGTCGGCGCTGGTCCAGGGCCGGGTCTCGAACAGCACTTGGGATTGCAAGAGCGTGCCGACGCAAACCCCGGCCGAACAGGCGTCTACGCTGCACATATCGCCGTCGTCGCAGGCAGCGCCGTTGGGAAGATCGTTGACGACGCACACGCCGGATTGGGGCACGCACGTGCTCGACTGGCATGCTCCGACGGGTGGGCAGACAATGGCATCTTGCCCCACGCACACACCGTTCTTGCAAACATCGGTCAGCGTGCAAGCGTCGCCGTCGTCGCAGGGCGCGCCGTCGCCGAGGGCGCATGGCCCGCCGCCCGTCGTGCTGGAGCTGACGCTCGATGAGACGGCCGTCGAGCTCGCGCTCGTCGCGCTGCCGCTTGTCGCGCTGCCGGGACCGCCGGCTCCCGCGCCCCCGGTTCCGGAGGAGAGATCGACGTCGAAGGCTTCGAGCGAAGAGCGTCCCCCGCAGGCGCCCAACGACGAAAGCAGGGCGGTGATCGCCGCCGCGAACAGCACCTGCGTCCGAGACGTCAAGTCGGGGCAGCGCGCGCCAGGGCCGTTCATGGCGCGAGGATGCCCCACGAGCGCTCCGCCGGTCAACGCTCGCGGGCTCTTGGGCGGCGTTTTGGCGCGAACGCCGGGGGGGCGCGCCGCTAGCGACCGCCCACCGATAGCCCCAGGCTATCACTCACCCCGGGGAGATTGTCTTGGACCCCCGGGGCCATCGGCCGCATGTTCCCTCCACACCAAATCATTCGGGCTCGAGCCAACGAGGAATAACCCATGTCCAATGCAAGCAAGTGTCCCTTTCACCACGCGGCCGGCGGCGGAACCTCCAACAAGGACTGGTGGCCGAATCAGCTCAAGCTGAACGTGCTGCGCCAACACTCCAGCAAGTCCGACCCGATGGGCCCGGGCTTCAACTACGCAGAAGAGCTGAAGAGCCTCGATTTCGCGGCGCTGAAGAAGGACCTTGAAGCGCTGATGACAAGCTCGCAGAGCTTTTGGCCCGCCGACTTTGGACACTACGGCCCCCTGTTCATTCGCATGGCCTGGCACAGCGCCGGGACTTACCGCACCTCCGACGGTCGCGGCGGCGGTGGCACCGGCAGCCAG
>CAYLJT010000294.1:0-9662 GCA_964383995.1 uncultured Polyangiaceae bacterium | reverse complement strand
AGTCGATGCCCTCGCGCAGGCGCTGAAGGAGCTGTTGGGTGGTCTTCGCGCCCACGTCGGAGGTGAGCAGGACCTCCTCGATTTCTTCGACGAGGGCCGGGTCGATCTCCTTTTTTCGAACGAAGAGCGCCTTCAGTCGCCCAAAAAAGCCCTCGGTCTCGCGGACCTTTCCCAGGCCCCTTCGAAGGCCTGCGACGTCGAGCTTGCGGGTGCTCGCGGGGGCCTCTTTGGCGCGGGCGACCGGCGCCGTGGCCGCGGGCGGCGAGGCGGGTGTCGGAGCGGGCGCTTCCGCGACTTTGGGGGCTTCTGCGGGCGCCGCGGGCCTCTCGTCGGCGGCAGCGGCTTCGGCCTTGGGCGCGAGGGGCTCCGCCTTGGCGGCGGGCGGCTCGACCTTCGGTGCCGGCTTGGCCTCCGGGGTTGACTTCGGCGTGGCTTTCGGCGTCGGCGCCTGTGCGGGCGCGGCCTTGGCGGCAGGCGCGGCCGTGGCGTCCGGAGATTTGGCCGGCAGGGCCTGCTTTACCGCCGGTTTTTCGGGAAGCCGTTGGGGCTCATCGGCTGCGTCGAGCTCGGGCGCGCCCGGTCCCTTCTTCTTTCCGAAGACGAAATAGAGAGCAATGCCGACAACAAGCAGCACGACGACGAGGACGATTTCCACAGTGCGGTCTCCCGGAGGCGACAGCGACTATATGAAACGAGCCGCGGGTGTAAAGCCGCATGGTGCGAATCGCCTCTGAGCGGGCCTACGGCGCTGCGATCGGCTTGGGCTCGTCCGCGCGAACGCGCGACTCCGTCTCGGCATCGACGGGGGAGACCCCGAAGGCGGCCTTTTCGACCTCGCCGGCCCAGCGCGCCACGGGCTCGGCCCCCGCGCGTCCCGCCGCGCGTCGGACGTGGCCCGGCGTCGGCTCGGGAGGACCTTCGTAGGGGCTGCCGTGTTTGCGCGCCCAGCGTACGAGGCGGTCGAGCAGCGCGCGGCGTCGTGTCACGAGCAAGATCGAAATGACGCTCGGTGGGGGCAACGCTTGCTCGAAGTCACTGTGCAAGTCGGCCGAAACCACGAGCCTCGCGTCATTCGTGGAGGTCTCGGGGAAGGAGAACTCGCCCGACGCACCGCTCGTCGCCGTGGCAACGATCCCGTCTCCCTGAAACGTAGGCGCAACGATCTTCAGCGTTGCCCCGACGATGGGAAAGCCGTCGTGCGCGTCGGTGACTACGCCGCTCCAGCCCGCATGCGCGGTTCCCGTGCGCACGATGTGAAGGCCCGGTCTTCCCGAGAGCGGCGCGCCCTTGGGATCGTCTTCCATGGCGCGCTTCGGAGCGCGCCTCCAGCTAACCGCGAGCCACGCCGCCATGGTGACGACCACCGCTGCCAGAACGATATTTCCGACCATGCTCGGCCGATCGAGCTTCACGTCGATGGTCGCGACGCTCCCGGAGACGTAGCTCTCCGAGGCGGGCACGTAGCGCAGGGTGACCGTCGCGCTCTCCGCTCGACCTCGCGGAAACACGACGATCGGCGCTGCTTCACCGCCTTGTACATTGGCCACGCCGACGCCCACGCCATCCACGAACGCCTCCACGAGCCCCTCCGAAACCGGCTCCCCACGCTTGGATCGCGCGGACACGTGGATCTCGATGCCAGCTTGAGGGTCTCCGCTCGCTGGCGGCTCAGGCACGCTCGTCTCCACCGCCAGGCGTTTCACGATCGGCACCAGCAATCGTGCGGGGGCCATGTCGCTGTCGCCCGCGAACGAAATCGCAATCTCGCCGGGGCCCGGCCCGCCGAACGCGTCGCTCGGCACATCCACCTTGAAAGTCCCGGTTTCGTCCGTCGACGCGCGGGCGACCTCCTTCTTTTGCTCATCCTCGAGCACGACGTTGACAATCCGGCTCGGGCTCGTTTCGCCGCGGTCCCGCGACACCGTCAGGCGACCTTCGAGATGTTGGCTTGGCGCATCGAGATCCCAAAATCGGAGCGGCTCCTTCAGCTCGATTTTCGAGGCTGCCCGCGGTCTGGTCGCGTCATCGATCGGGACCTCGGTCGTGGCGCGCTCGTGGAGATCGTCCCCTCGGAAAGTTAGCCGCAGCGTTCCGGTCGCCTTGAGCTCTGGAGCCACCACACAGGCTTCGCCCAGGGAGTCGGTGACGACGACGTATTCGTCACCCTGCGCCTGGCTCGGGCGGTTGCCACCCCGCGCGCCCGCACACGAGGCAGGACGCGGCAAAGCCACGGGCACGCCGCCTTGGACTACGCTCACCCGCAGCTCCGCGCCGTCGAGGGGAGCGCTCGCCTCGTCGGTCACGCGCAGACGCAACACGGCGCCGCGGTCCGTCTGGCTCACGCGGCCATCGAGGATCGCGCTCCCTCGAACCCGCACCGGCACGGCCCACGCGTTCGCGCCCAGCGCAATGACCAGGCAGCACCATGCCGCAGAGAGCAGACGTTTCCAGCCCGGTGCCGTCACGCGGCGAAGCATCGACCATCCCGCTTTCCGAGAAAACGGGATCGTTGAACAGACCTCGTTTTCTGGCGTCCAACCCCCAACTTTTTGCCCTCCGCCCGGGTTCGGTGGGGCGCCTCCGAGGAGCATACCGATGGACTATGTGGGTAGAGCGCGCACCGGCGCCGTCGAGGCGGTCGTGAGACCCGGTGCCAAATTCGCTCCCCGCTCGTGTATGGTAGACGCGCGCATGAGGTTCGTGGTCCGCGCTCTGCTGTGCCTTTTCCTGGCCGTTTTTGCGGTCGTGGCGCCGCACCAAGCGCACGCCGATCCACGGACGGGCTTCCTCGTCGAGCAGCTCAAGACCAGCGACGACTACCGCGTGCGTACCCAAGCCGCGTTGGCCCTCGGCGCCTCCGGCGACGAGCAAGCGGTGGAGCCGTTGTGCGAAGGGCTCGCCGACAGCAACGTCTCGGTCCGCGTGGCCGCCGCCGCAGCCCTCGGTAAGTTGGGTCGCGCGTCAGCCATCCCTTGTCTCGACGCGGCCCTCAAGACCGAAACCGCACCCGGAGTCAAGACGCAGCTACAAAAATCCGTGGCGAATATTCAAGCGGGGGCTAACGGCGCGGCGGCGCCGGCCAAGCCTCCGCCGCCCACGAAAGACGCGAAATATTACGTCGCCATCGAGGTCGCCAACAAGACGACACGCCCCAACGACGAAGTCGAGGGCATGGTTCGCGCGGCCATCCAGACGAAGCTGCTTTCGGCCCCCATGTTCGCCGTCGCTCCGAAGGGCGAAACGTTGGTGCAAGGGGGGCAGGTCGTCGCGGCCCGAAAGCTCAAGGGCTTCTACGTCATCGCGACCGTCGAAGCGCCCATCTACGCGGGCGGAAACCTATCGCAGGCGGTTCGCCTCAGCGTCCTTACCTATCCCGGCAAATCTCTAAAGGGTGAATTCTCGCCCAAATTAACGCAGACCGGGACGCCACAGACCGACGTCGCCAGCGAGACGGCTCTCATCAAGATGTGTACGGACAAGGCCGTCGAAGACTTCCAAAAGCTCGTTGGAACGCTCTAAGCGCCGACCAACAATCGTGGCGTTGCGTGAGCCCGCGGTTGAATCCGTCGAGCCGTCTCCCTTAGGCTAGCGCCGATGAAAGCCGTGGTCGTTTCCGGGCAAGATGCGAAAGCCGCTGGAGGTGTCCTATGACGACCGAAGGTGCGGGGGCCACCCAGCCGCCGTCGTCGAACGACAAGCAGCGCTACCAGCGGAGCGCGAAGAACTACCTTCTCGATCGGCGGTTTCAGCTCAAGTACACGGCTTACCTCGTCGGCATCGCGGCGCTCATCTCGCTAGCGCTCGGCTTCATCATCTTGCGGACCAGCTCGGCGGTCTTGGAGCAAAACGCGCGGGCGGTGACGCTGGGCCTGGAGCTTGTGGATCAGGGCCGTGCGACGGTCGAGCGCGGTACGCAAGTCGTCGAGCAAAGCCGCAAGGTGAGCAAGGTCGTCGCGATGAATATCGCGAAGGAGTACGCCGACGATCCGGAGCTCGCGAAGACGTTTCAGGAGGCCACTTCGAAGGACGAAAAGGCTCTGAACGAGGAGCAAGCGCGCCTCGAAGCGGACGCCGCGTCGATCGCGAGGCAGGCCGAGGAGCTGCGTCTCCAATCCAAAGAGCTCGAAGAGCAGCAGCGCGCTTTGCTCGTCGGAATCGTCGTCGCGCTCCTGCTGCTCGTCGTCGCGCTGGGCGTCGCGGGGATCGTCGTGACGCACAAGGTCGCGGGACCGATCTACAAGATGAAGCGGCTGCTGAAGCAGGTGGGTGAAGGCCAGCTCGTGATGCGCGAGCGCCTACGCAAGGGCGACGAGCTCGTTCATTTTTTCGAGACCTTCGAGAAAATGGTCAACGACCTAAGGCGCCGACAGTCGAGCGAAATCGCAAAAGTTGACCTGATCCTGCAGCGTCTCGAAGAGGCGCCGCGGTCCCAACGAGGCAACCGCGAGTTCGATGAGGACGGAGTCGCTTTGCTCAAGAAGCTGCGGCAAGAGATGCAGGAACAGCTCGACGGCTGAATCCGCTCACGGCGCCGCCCGCGGTGGAGCGCAAGCGGCGCGCTCCAGGTGCGTTCCTCCCCATGCGCGCTTCGATCGAATGATGCGCGGCGCTACGACCGTTCGGAGGTCGTGAAGGCCGCGCGAACGTGCTCGACACGGGGCTCGTCCTCTGTGTCGAAGGTTACCGCGACGACATCGAAGCGAAGCCGTTCGGCCGATGGATCCCGGGCAAAATGACGGTTCCAAAGCAGCTGGGCGGCCACGCTGATTCGTGCTCGCTTTTTTGCGTCGATGCTCCCAAGGGGGGTCACCCACGCGCCGGGGCTGCGCGAACGAACCTCGACGATCACGACGACGTTGTCGTCGCGCGCCACCAAGTCCACCTCGAAGCGCCCCGCGCGCACATTGCGCCCGAGGATTTCGAGCCCCTGTTTTCGGAGGTGTTCTTCCGCAAGGCGCTCGGCCCGATCGCCGAGCGCTTTGCGCGAATCGGGCCGCTTGCCGCGACCCGACTTTCCAATCACAGGCCCTTGGCGACGCCGGAGCACGCGGAGCCGACGTAGCCGTCGACGGTCCCGCACTTCTTGTCGTCAACGAACTTGGTGCCCTCTTTGATGCAGTACTTGCCGGCGATCAGCGGATCGCTGATACCGACGTCCTTGCGAATCTCTTCGCAGACGTAGCCCGAGGGGCACTCGCAATAGTTGAAGTTGTCGTCGGCCGTCGTCGAGCCGTCCGCGGGGCCGCAGCGGCACGAGCAGTACACCGCGTCTTCCGCCGTGCGCTTCGAGCCGTCGCCGCACTGTCCGCAAACCGCGGCGCTCACCGGCACGTCGGTGCCCGGGACGCAGCAATCCTTGCCGCGGTTGTCGCTGGCGCCGGGCGCCTGGCAGTCGTTCTTCTTGTGGCAAACGTAGCTCTTGCAGTGGTTGTCGTCGGCGTCGCAGAACATGTCGCCGCTGAGCCCGCAATCGGCGTCCGTGGCGCACTCACAGAACTTGCCTGCCTTGTTGCAACGGCCGCCGAACCCGTTGCACTCTTCGTCCTTGCTGCAGGGCTCGGCGAGCGTGGCCGAGACGACGCAGTCTTGGTCGGTGCCGCAGCTCGTGTCGTTGGGGCCGTTGCAGTTTTTACGCGTGGTGCCGTCGATGGGCCCCTGTCCCGCCGGGCAGCTAACGCGGCCTTGGAAGTGGTTCACGAGGCAAATGCGGGTCTGGCACTGAAACGAACGGGACTCGATGTTCTCCTCAGTGACCTTGAAGCCTGCGAAGAGCGGGTTGTACTCGTCCTCGGGGACGCAGGGGTCGCCCACGCCGCCGCTCTCGCACGCGAGGGGGAGAAATCCCACGGCAAATACGCCCAGGGCCGCAAAGAGGCCGGACACGATCGATCGAATCATCAGAGGTAGCTCCTTCGGAACCGAGTCAGCGCAAGCTCCGCCGCCGTTTTTCTGGGCGAAGTCGAACCCTTGGCGCGGCTTTAGCCTACGCGATGGGGTCAAACAGCGTCAACACCCGATGTGCCTCGTCCGCGCTTCGGGCCGCCTGCGTCGTACTCGTGCCGCAAAACTGTACTCGCGCCCAAGCGCCGAGCCTCGCCCGTGTCCGAAACCCCGTCCGCCTGACCGCGGCCTCGACCGGACGCCCCACGCCGGACCCGAGCTTCGGGAAGCGCGCCGCCGCTTGACAACCCAGGTTTTGGCCCATTACCATCCGGGCCCTCGCGTCAAGTATCCGTTGATTCTCATTCATTTTTTTGGCCTCAAAGGTGTCCCAAACCGTCGCGCGGAGCGGCGGACGACTGGGCTCACCAAGGCCTTTTTCGAGGCGACTCGACGTTGTGATCGAGTCGGCGAAAGCGAGGAACGATAATGCGGCATCGGTTGGCGAGCATCTGCCTCGTGGCTTCGGCACTGTTAATGACGCCCGTGGCGGCCAACGCCCAGAAGGCCGCTAAGCCCGCGGCGGCTGCGAAGGCGGACCCCAAAAAGGACAAAGGCAAGGACAAAAAGGCCGCGCCTGAAGAAATCAACCTCGACGAAGAGGCCCCCGCCGACGACGGTCCCGTGACGGCCGGTCAGATGACCGAAGAGGCTGCCCAGGGGAAGCGGCTCTTCGATGCCGAGCGCTGGGCCGAGGCGGCCCTGGTCCTCAAGCGAGTGGTCGACGGCGAAACGGGGGACGACGAGGGGAACAAGCAGATTGCTCAGTACCACCTCGCGATCGCGCTCTACCGTCTGCAGTTCTACCAAGCGAGCTACGGCATCTTCTCCGAGGTCGCCGACAAGCCCAATCACCTCAAGTTCAACGAGACGCTGCTCTGGCTGGCGAAGCTCGCTACCCAGCTCCCCGAGCCGGCCGACATCATCGAGCGCGTCGGTAAGTACAAGGGCGAGCAGGTCGCGCGGTTCAACAACCCCCAGCAGCGCGATCTCTACTGGCAGCTCAACTACCTTCTTGGTCGCTACAAGTACCGCAACCGAAACTACGAAGAGGCCATCTCGCTCTTCGAGAAGGTCGACCGCCAGAGCAAGTACTTCGTCCAATCCCAGTTCTTCATGGGCATCTCCTACGTGCAGGTCCGCAAATCCGTGCCTGCCGTCAAGGCTTTTCAGCGCATCGTCGAGATCATCGACGAGGGCGCCGAAGGCGTCGAGGACGAGGCCCGTATGCGCGACCTCGCCTATCTGTCCATGGCGCGCACCTACTACTCGGCTTCGGTGCGCCTCGACGACAACAACGTACCGACCATCGACTCCACCAAGTTGAGCGCTGCGGTCAAGTACTGGAACCGCGTGGACGTTGCGAGCGAGTATTGGCTCGACGCGCTCTTCGAGCAGTCCTGGGCGTATTTCATGGCCGGCGACTACCCCCACGCCCTCGGCAACATCCACACGATCGAGTCGCCCTACTTCCCGAACTCGTTCTACCCCGAGGGCGACATCCTCAAGGCCGTAATCTCATTCACTATTTGCCAATACGACGACGCCACCACGGTCGTCGCGCGAATGAAGAAGAAGTACGAGCCGATTCGCAAAGAGCTCGAGGCCGTTTTGAATCGCTTCAAAGGCGAAGACGCGGATCAGAAGTTCTTCGAGTTTCTCAGGGACGTTCGCGCCGGGAAGACCAACCTCTCTCCGGTCATCAAGCCCATCGTCGAGAACGCGCTCTCCGATCGCCAGTTGATCCGAAACCTCGAGTACGTCCGCGTCCTCGACGAAGAAGAGGCTCGCTTCAAGAAGGCTCCGGCGACGTTCCGCAACTCCGCCTTGGGTGGCGATGTCGTCGACGCGCTGGGTCTCGCCCGCGACCTGGCGATTCGAAACGCCGGCACGCTCGCCCGCGAGCGCTATGAGCGCAACCTCGACGAGCTCAATGAGCATCTCCGAAACTCGTCCAAGATCCTTATCGATATTACCGCTGCCGAGCGTAACAAGCTCGATCAGCAGGTGGTCAGTGGCCAGATCTCGAAGGAAGAGTCTCAGACGTACGGCGTCGTTCAGCCGGACGAAGAGCACGTCCTCTGGCCCTTCGACGGTGAATATTGGCGCGACGAGCTGGGTTTCTACCGTCAGGTCGCCGTTTCCAAGTGCGGCAAATAGCAGCGCATTAGACAGGTTCTTCGCAGCTGAAACGAGGCCGAGCCCTCGCCAAGCAGGATCGCTGAAGGGAAGACGATGAAAGAAGTACGCGACATGCAGTCCGGCACCTCGAGCCAGTCCAAGGCTTCAAGGGCGAACGGCGTAACGCGCGCCCTCCGTTGGGCCACCGCGGCGTTCGCACTCGCAACAACGGCGCTGGTATCGGGCCAGGCCGACGGCGCGGATGCCTGCATTTCCGACAAGGCGAAGTCGACTGTGGCGGAGTGCCCTGGTGGAAAGCTCCAGGGCAACCCAGGTAAAAAGCCGCAGGTTAGCTTCAAGTCGGCTCCCCAGGCGGTCAGTCTCAAGAAACGCGACGACACCACCAAGCCCACCAACCCCACCGAGCAAATGAACGCGGCGCAGCGCGATGAGCGTCGCAATCGCCTGGCGGCCCGAAGCCGCCAGTTGCTCGTGACGGAGATTCAAGGGTTGGAGAGCTTGTTCTCGTCCACCCCGAAGAGCGCTCCCGACCGCCCCAAGCTCATGCGCCGCCTCGCGGAGGGCTATGTCGAGCTCGAGTCGGCAGCGTTCCGCGACAAGACCGAGAACGAGATCAAGGCCGATGAAGCCAAGCGCAAGAACCCTGGCGCTCAGGCGGGCTTCCGCGCAGAGGCCGCGAAGGCCGACAAGATCCTGAAGGCGGCTCGTCAGGCAGCCATCAAGTATTACGGTCTGCTCAAGGACCAATACCCCAAGTGGTGCCAAAACAACAACGCCGCCGACCCCACGAAGAGCACGGGTTGCACTGACGAAGTCCTGTACTACCTGGCGTACGAGTACGAGCAGGTCCCCGACCTGGAGAAGGCCCGCAAGGTCTACTTCGAGCTCATTCAGAGCTGGCCCCAGTCGAAGTTCATCCCCAACGCCTACCTGGCCTTCGGTGAGCTCTTCTTCAACGAAGCCCAGGGCGACCCGGGCAAGTGGGCCTTTGCCGAGCAGTCCTACAAGGAAGTCGTCAAGTACCCGCCCCCCGAGAACAAGGTCTTTGGGTACGCTCACTACAAGCTTGGATACGTTTATTGGAACCTCGGTGACTACGCCAAGGCCTTGAGCGAGTTCAAGAAGACCATCGACTTTGGCATGCAATACTCCCAGTTGCCGAACGCCGCGCAACTGGCAGTCGCCGCCCGCAGGGACATGGTCCCCGTCTACGCCCTGGCCGGCGATCCGCGCCGCGCGTACGACTTCTTCAAGCCCATCGCGGGGGACTCCGGCGCCAACGCCGACAAGACCTACAAGATGATGGACGACCTGGGTCAAGCCTACCTCGACACCGGTCATTACAAGGAAGGTATCGCGCTCTACCAAGACCTGATGAACCGCGATCGGGGCCCGAACCTCTGCGTTTACCAAGGGCATATCACCGAAGCGACGCTCGCGATGAAGTCCGGCAACAAGGACACCATCAAGGCTGAGCTCGACCACCAGCTCGAAGTCCACGACAAGTACTTGAAGAGCGATTTCCCTGCGGACGCGAGGCAAAAGTGCTCGAACATCACGGCGGGGCTCCTGACAGAGAC
>CAYLJT010000293.1:0-9666 GCA_964383995.1 uncultured Polyangiaceae bacterium | reverse complement strand
CAGCCCCGACGAGCCCCGCGGCGCCGACCCTGTACACCTTGCTCCCGACGGTGCTCTTGCCCGCCGAGACGCATGTGAGCTTGGCCCTGGTGCGCCCCGCCCAGAAGCTCCTCTCTGCCAGCCTGCCCTTCCCAGAATTCTTGGCCGGCTTGGCGCCGGCGACGCGGGCCGCGCTCTTCCCCAAGACTGCGGATCTCGATGTCCTCGATCAAGTCGACCTCGTGGCGCGCACGACGATTCCGCTCGACGCGGCGGGCGTCCGGCGCATCGACGTCGGCTTCCGGAGCCGTTCGGTCTCGGGCAAGATCGAGATGCCCTGCGTCACCCTGACCCCCTCGACCACGTCGGCCCGCCTGCAGATCACGCGCAATCGCTTCCTCCCTACGCCCATCGAACGGCGGGTCACCGCGGTGGTCACCACCTCCGACCTGCCACGCATCCTGCAGGTGCCCTACGCGCCCACCGGGCCGGTGGTCACGGTCGACGCCGACACGCTCGGCGTGCGGCTGGTGGAGGTCATCGCCGAGACAGGCGTGCTCGATCGCGCTTCGAAGCTCGATATCGCGCTGCGCGCGGCCGCGGACGGCGCGCCCATCGCCAGCCTCTCCCTCGATCGCTCCCGGCCCCGCGGCGCCGTAGCCCTGCCCGACGTTGTCCGAGACACGCCGCTCTGGGTCCGCATCACCGCGGCGCCCCCCGAGGGCTCCGACGGACAGCCTGCCGTGTTGATCGACGGCCCGGCGTCGAGCTCCATCTTCGTCAGCCTTGCCGACCTGGTGCGGCCGACCCCGGTCCCGGTGTCCGTCCGCCGCGCCGACAGCGCCACCAGCGAGCGCTACTCTTACCTTGCCGTGACCCTGCGCTCCCCCGAGCTCGCCGAGGTCTTCCTGCTGCTCGACGGCCCGCGCACGGTCAACCTGTTCGCGCCCGACCCCTTCCGTCCACCCCGCTACAGCTACCAGGTCGAGTGGATGGTAGCAGGCCAAGAGTCCGCCGGGATTCAGACTTCTCCGCCCGCGGACGGCCCGCTCGGGGAGCTCGTCGTCGATCCCTTACCGCCATCCTGACCGCTCGAGCTCTGCTCTGTCGCTTCGGAGACTGCCATGTTGCTCCTACCTGCCATCCGCAAAATTCAGTCCCTGACGGTGTTCGCCGACGACGAGGTTTGGTACCGCTTCTACCTCGTCCCCGAAGCCCCCGCGATCCGCAAAGACGAGAACGACAAGCCCGTTTTTCTGCTCGTTAAGTATGCCTTCGACGACGCCTCGCGGGCGCAAAAGCCCGATCTTCCCACGGGCGGTGGCTATGTCAGCTTCGACGTCGCCTTCACGCCCTCCGAGGCCGAGCGCAGCGAGGCGAAAAAAGAGCTGCAGAAGTGGGTAGACGCCGAGTTCGCGCGGCGCAAGCTCGATCCCGCCTTTTCGGGCAAGCCCGAGTACCAAGCTGCCAAGGCGCCCGAGGTGGTGTTCGCCGACCCCACCTGGAGCCGCGGGCATGTCAAGATGCTGGCCCCACAGTCCGAGAGCCTGGTCACGGGTCGCGTGGCCGAAGAACCGGCCTCGCTCGTGTCGTCCAACATCGCCGTCTTCAACATGGACCTGTCGCCGCCGGGGGCGACCTTCATGCAAAAGACGCTGGTCGGTCAGGACGGCCGCGGCGCCACCGACCTGACGCCCGTACAGATCGTCTACGAGCTGGCCTTCTGGGGGCGCCTGCCGCCGGTCACCATCCACATCGAGGCCGACTCCAGCCGCGTCTACCAAGCGCTGGCCGAGACCAGCGAGAAGCTTGGGGACGACCCCTGCACGCCGAGCACCGTCGAAGACTACCGAAAGCGCGGCACGACCTCGCAAACGCTGGAGCAGACCGGGGCGGTCAAGGTCACCATCAAAAAAGACGACGCCTCCCTCTCCGACGAAGCCCTGGAGGCCCTGCGAAAGTTTGCCTTCGACCTGTTCGACACCATGCTCAAGGATCGCTTCCTGGTCCCCGAGGAGGTGGAAGAGCCGCCTACCGTCGAGGAGCCCACCGAGCCCCTGAAGCCCGACGAGGAGCCCACCTGGGCCGCCGTCCTGTACAAGCACGCGAACTTCTCCGGCCCCGCGCGCACCATCACCGGCGACGTACCCGACCTGCGCAGCATCGACTTCAACGACCAAATCAGCAGCCTCAAGGTGCGCAAGGGCGACCGGGTCACGCTGTACAGGCACGTCAACTACGCGGGCAATGCGGTCACTTATACGTCCGACACCGCGTTCGTGGGCGACGGCAACAACGACCAGTTCTCTTCCCTTCGCATCTACCGCTCACCCACCCGCAAGCTGCGCCTGGTGAGCAAAGAGGTCGCCTCGCGCATGACGGCCCACATCGAGCTTACCCTCGAACAGTCGCGGGTGGTCGAGTGGAACATCGCACCCCAGGGCACGCTGGAGACCTTCTTTCAAGGGATGCGCGCGTCCGAGATCGCCCAGCACGTGCGTGAGATCGATCTGGACGATCCGTTCTTTCAATCCCTGGGCCTCGACATCACCGTGTTCGCAAACTTCCAGAGCGAGCCCATCTCCTTCGTCGACGTCGACATCGACTACCGCGGACCGGGGGCAGACGGCCGCGAGGAGGTCAAGACCAAGACCTTCACCTTCACCAAGTCCGGTGAAAAGCAGCGCTGGGATCCGAGCCTCTTGGGCACGGTGCGCGAGTACCGCTACCGCTACCGCATCCACTACAAAGGCTCCGACGCCATCTCCCCGTTCACGCCCTGGGCGAAGGACAGCCGCTCCCAGCTCAACGTGGCGGTCAACGACCCCGGCAAGCTCGATGTCTCGGTCTTCGCCGCCAACGTCAGCTTCGACGTGGTCTCCACCTTGAGCGTCGCTTTGAGCTACCGCGGGGCCGACGCCAGCATTCCCGCCGTCGACCAGACCCTGGTGCTCGACAAAGCCACACGGCAGGCGAGCTTCACCCGCTACTTGTTCGCACCCATCACGGGGCCCGTCGTGGTGACACCGACCTTCTTCCTGGTCAGCGGGCAACGCCTCGACGGCGCGAGCTTCGAGACGCGCTCCGCCCAGGTGCCCATCCAGATGCCGTTCGTGGACACCTTGAACGTCAGCGTGGCGCCCGCCGGCGACTTCACGGACGTCACGCAAGTCGTGGTCTCCCTGGCCTACGACGACGGCGCGGGCTTCCACGAGGACAAAGACATCCGCTTTACCAGCGCCACCGAGTTCGCCACCTGGAATGTGCTGTTGCGGCGCCCCGATCGGCGCGAGTTCAAATACAAGTCCCTCATCTTGTACAAAAACGCGGCGCCCGTCAGCAAAGACTGGACGGTCGCCGAGGGCGACCAGGCGATCGCCATCATGGTGCCCGCCCAGCCCAAGCTGCGGGTGGACATCTACACCAGCCTGGTCGACTTCAAGGTCACCCCGGTGGTCTCGGTCGCCGTCACTCACCACGGGCTCAAAGAGACGTCTCAGACATTTTCGTTCACCGCGCCCGGCAACGCCACCTTCCTCGTGCCCCTCGCCCCGGGCGAGACGGCCCGCGCCACCTACGTCGTCAAATACATGCCCGAGGGCGAAGAACCGGTGGAGCTAGCGCCCGAGGAGCTGCCTGCCGTGGCCTCCACGTCGGTGCCCGTGTACGTCGCCCCGTACAAGTCGAAGAAGCCCGTGTCGGGCAAGCTCAAGGTCACCCTGCTGGGCAACCTGATCGACTTCAACAAAACGGCCCTGGTGCAGGTGGCCCTGTTCTACCAAGATCCGGACAACGAGGTGGACGAGCTTGGTAGCGTCGTGCTCTCGAAGCAAGACCCCATGGCCACCTGGGAGATCCCCACCAAAAACGCCAAGAAACGCGGCTTCCGCTACCAGGTCACCTACCATTTTTCCGACGGTACGCCCTCGGTGGAGATGCCCGAGGTCTCCACCGAGCTCCCCCAAGTCATCCTGCAACCTCACAAGCCTTGAGGCCCCGCGAGACACGAGGACACTGCCATGCTAATGCTACCCGCCTTCAGGCACGAGCCCGACGCTTCCATCTTCCAAGACGACGAGGAGTTCTGGCGCTTCTACGTGATACCCGGATTCCCCACGGTGCGCGTCGACCAAAACGGCAACCCCGTCTTTTTGCTCATCAAGTATGCCCTGTCCGACGACTCGCGGGAGGCCGACCCGACCCTGCCGAAGGGCGGCGGCTACCTCGCCTTCGACGCCGAGCTGACCTTGCCGGCGGCGCGCCTCGACGCCATCCGCGCGGAGCTGCAGAAGGCCGTCGATGAAGAGTACGACCGGCGCGCGGCCCTGGTCCTGAAGGGCACCAAGAAGACCTACGGCACCAACGTGCACACGAGCGATCCCACCGCCCGCGGCGTGCTGTCCCGCGACTACCGCACGTCGATCAGCCTGGAGGGCGAGCCGCTGCCGCCCCTGCCACCTTCCCGCCCCTCGGTGGTCTTCGGCGAGCCCCAGTGGATCGACGGCAAGGTGCGCCTGATGGCGCCCGAGTCCGCTGCCCTCGTGACGAAGCGCGTGGGCGAACAGCCGGCGTCGCTGCTCGGCAGCAACGTCGCGGCCTTCTCCATGGATCTGACCGCCGACGGCGCTACGTTCATGGAGAAGACGCTGGTGGATGCGAGCGGCTCCGCGGGCACCGACCTGACCCCCATCGCCATCGCCTACGATCTGACCTTCGCGGCCAAGATCCCGCCGGCGCGGGCCTTCGTCCAGATCAAGATGTCGAGCCTGTACCACGCCCTTCAAGAGATGAACCACACCTACGAGGGGCGCGACTGCGACGAGGACGATGCGTCCACCGTGGAGCAGCAATATTCGACGGCCGTCCAGGCGGGCTACATCCTGGTGCAGATCGACGCGGGGGGCTCCACCGACCCGGAGATCAGCAAGATCCTGAACTCCCAGGCCCAGGCCTTCGTGACCAAGATGCTGGAAGAGGCGTTCTTCGAGAAGAAGGCCCCGGAGGGCGAGCCCAAGAACTGGGGCGACGAGTTCGCCAGCACGGGCGACAACATCTACCGTCTGAAGACGCAGACCGAGTCCACCCTGATCGACGTGTCTCAGACCATCGAGATCGAGCCCACCGTGCCCTATTCGGTGCACCCGCAAGGCACCTTGCAGACCTTCCTGGCCTCGGGCGGCAAAGACACGAAGCGCTTCGTGCGCGTGGTGGACCTCGACGATCCGTTCTTCAAGACGCTCTCTCTGTCCGTGCGCGCCTTCGCCCAGTGGGAGCAAGACGGCGTCGACTTCGTGGAGGTCGAGGTGCTGTACCAAGGCACCGACGAGGCCCGCCAGCGCGTGGAGAAGACCCAGACCTTCACCTTTACGCCGGCCTCCAAAGAGCCGCAAAAGTGGGATCCGAGCCTTATCGGCAAGGAGCGCAAGTACAAGTTTCGCACGCGCGTCGGCTTCAAGGGTGGGCGCACGAGCGAGCTCTCGCGTTGGGAAGACGCCACCACGCGCAACCTCAACATCACGGTGCCGACCCCTGGCAAGATCGACGTGGAGCTGACGGCGGCGGGCATCGACTTCGCGAACACCGTGGCCGTCGCCCTGGTCACCCTGCGCTACGAGGACACGTCGAACAACGTCCCGCTCGAAGAGGCCACCTTCGTGCTGTCGTCAGACAAACCGACCGCCAGCTACCAGCGCGTGGTCTACGCCGAGGTGAAGAAGCCCCTGCAATACAAGGTGCAATACATCCTCAAGAACGAGACCGAGGTCGTCAAGGACTGGGTGTCCGCCTCCGCCAAGAAGATCGTGATCACCGACCCCTTCAGCGACATCCTGAACGTCACCCTGGTGCCCGCCGGGAGCTGGGAGGACGTGCAACAGGCCGTCATTTCCCTGGTCTACGAAGACCGCGGCAACGGCTTCAACGTGGACCAACAATTCGAGCTCAAGAGCCTCGAAGAGTTCAAGCAATGGAAGGTGGTCCTCCGTAACCCCCGTGTCCGAGACTTCCGCTACCGCATCCTGGCGACCTACAAGTCCGGCGTCGATCCCTACGAGACCGACTGGCAAAACGGCTCGGGCGACATGGCCATCCCGATCCGCGTGCGCACGCCGCCACGCCTCGTGGTCAACGTGGTCGGCACGGCCCTCGATTTCAGCCAAACGCCGCTCGTCAAGGTGGACCTGCGCTACGATGACACGAGCGCCGACGTCCACCACAACACCAGCCTGACCTTGACACAGCAGAAGGGCGTCGACGTCTGGAACGTCCCGATCGCCAACAACGCCCAGCGCTCCTACCGCAGCGCCATCACCTACTTCCCGGCGTCGGGCCCGCCGGTGAGCCGCGCCGAGGTGGTCGGCGACGACACCCAGCTCGTGATCCCGCGCTACGCCGTGCCGCGCGTGGGCGCCGACGTGACGCCGACCTTCGTGAACTTCACGGAGACGCCGCTGGTCGAGGTGGAGCTCAGCTACAACGACCCGCAGCACGGCGTGCAGGAGAGCACCACGCTGTCGTTCTCCGAGAACAAACCGCAAAGCTGGTTCGTGCCGGTGGCCGACGACGCCTCGCGCGAGTACCAGGCGACGGTGACGTATTACCTGGCGCCCGACGGCACGCCGGTCACCGCGCCCAAACAAACGTTGACCAAGAACAAGCTTGTCCTACCGCGCTACGTCAAGCCCGCCTGAGGTTTAGCATGCTCAACTTGGCACCTCCCCAGTTTCAGATCGGCCGCATGTTCGTCTTCTCGGACTCGGCCGATCCGAGCCAGTTCTACTACCTGCCGAACTTTCCGCACATCGCCCTGACCGAAGAAGGCAAACCTGCCATCTCGCTCTTGGTGTTCAAGCGCGACCTGGACGAGCTGCCCGAGGGCGCCGAAGACGCCGTGGCCTTCTTGTCCCTCGACGTCGACGTGTCATTCAAAGAAGAGGAGATCCAGGCGGCGCGCTCGTTCATCCGCACAGAGCTGAACCGCCTGGACGAGGTCAAGCTCTCGCCCATCTTCTTCCGGCGCGGCACCGCGAAGCTCTTGCTGCTCGACGCCAAGACGCCGGAGCCGGGCAAGGAGAACGACCCGGGCGCCAAGACCGAGTTCGTGCTCAAGCTGCTCGGCACCTCCAGCCCGTCGCTGTTCGGCGACAACCGCGCCATCTTCCAGGCCATGTTGTCGAAAGAAGGCGCGCAGGCGCTGATGGGGTCGTTCGACGGGTTGTTGCCCATCGGCGTCGTGTACGAGCTGACCTTCGCAGGCCTCCAACCGGCCTTCCACATCAAGCTGAAAGCCGACTGGAAGCGCGTCTACAACCACTTCAGCGAGCGCGAGGTGGAGCGCGGCTTGTTCTTCTACGAGCACGAGGTCAACAAGGTGGTCGACGATCTGGTCGACCAGAAGGTCATCCAGGTGGAAGACGTCATCGAGGGCGTCGACGAGGAGGGCCTGAAGACCGACCACGACGCCGTGATGGCGGAGCTGCGGCGCTTCATGTTGGAGACGTTCTTCACGCAGACGCTCAACAAGGAGATGCCCGCCGGCCACGACATCAGCGGCGAGATCGGTAACGCCGCGCGCAGCATCACGCGCGCGCCATTCGAGGCCATTTTCGGCGGCTATTCCTACGTGCGAAAAGAAGTCTCGGACACCCGCCTGCAGAGCTTCGAGGCCGACTGGTCGACGCGCAAGGCCGTCGAGCGCACCGTCTTCCCTCAGGCGCACCTGTCGACCCTCATCCGCGAGGGCGGCTTGACCCGCGACGACGTCATCAAGGTGGTCGACGGCGAGGACGAGCTGTTCCGCACCTTGGAGCTCGACGTCTCGGCCCTGGCCGCCTGGGATCGCGACGGCGTGGCGCTGGTCTCGGTGGACATCGAGCACGGCGGCTCCGAAAGCGAGCAACCGAAGAGCCTGGGGTTGGTGCTGGACAAAGCCGTGCCCCGTCAGAAACGCAGGGCGTGGCTCGACCCGCGGGTGGGCGCGAAGATTCGCTACCGCTACGAGACCGTCTTCCTGCCCGAGGGTGTGTGGGGCCCCGACGCCAAAATCGCGAGCGACTGGATCGATCACGAGGGGACCGTGCTCGGCATCCGACCGGACGAGCTGTACCGCATGGTAGACGCCGAGGTGAGCGCGGTTTCCACCTTCCCCTTCGAGCGTTGGCCCGCGGTGCACGCTTGGGTCCGCCTCAAGGACGAGGCGCTCGGCTTCGAGCACGTGGTAGACGGGGTAATCACCAGCGAAAAACGCAAGCTTACCCTGCGTTTTCGCGCGCCCGTTGCGGTCGACGGGCCCCTCGACGTGCGGCTGCGTCACCTCGGTGTCAGCGGCAAGGTGGTGGAGACCGGCTGGATGCCGCTGGAGGGCACCGCGCACGCCTTCGCCGACCCGCAACCGAACCGCTTGTCGGTGACCGTCATCCCGTCCGGCGATAGGTCCAAGATCGCCAACTTGTTCGTGGATTTCGAGTACCGTGACGACGACGCCGGGCGCTTCGAAGGCGGGCAGGTGGCCTTCGAGACGACCACCATGGCGAAGCCCCAAACCTGGAGCATCCCCCTCGACGACCCGCAAAAGCGCCGCTATCGCTACAAGCTGACGATCGTCAAGGTGGACGGCGAGTTCTTGCAAACCGGCTGGATCGAGAGCGAATCACCCACGCTACCCGCCGGCGAGCTGTACGTGAAGCTGCTCGACGTGGAGGTCTCCCTGTTCGGCGAGGCCCCCGGCGTCGAACGGGTGCGCGTCGATCTGGCCTATGAAGACGCCGCGCACGGTATCGACGAGCACAAGTCGATAACGCTGCACAAGGCTGGCGACCGCGGCACCTTCCAGGTTCGGCTTCAAGACGCGGCGAAGCAAGAGTTTTCCTACACCATCACCTGGGTGAGCACGGACGGCTTCGACCGCGTGATCGGTCCCATGCAGTCCTCCGATCGTTTCGTGGTGGTGTCCGCGGCCCCTCCGACCTCCTAACCTGCCCGGGAGCCCATCGCCATGCTCGCCCTCGACAAGACCTTTGGTCCGTTTGGTGATCTTGCCGTTTGGGGAGATCACGAGGCGCCCTCCCTGTTCTATTATTTCCCGAGCACGCCGCGGCTGGCGCGCAGCGAAGCGGGGCCCGAGCTGAGCTTCATCAAGTTCCGCCGGGACCTGTCGGAGGCCGTAGCGGAAGGTCAGAACCTGGGCGGAGGCCTGCTGTCCTTCACGGTGGAGCTGCGAGCCAGCGAGGACGACCTTACCCTTGCGCGTAAGGAGCTCAGCAAGCTAGGCTTCGAAGAGCCGACCCTCTCTCCCCTCCCCATCCGCGGCGGCAAGGCGGTGTTGGTGCTGGCGGGCGGCGGCCCCGACACGCCGGCCGGGGGTCTGACCATCTTCGAATCGATTTTGGGTGAGACCACACCTTCCCTGTTCGGCAGCGAGCGCGCGCTGTTCTCGCTCAAGATGCCAAACCACGAGTCGGCCGAGCTTGTGGCAGGTATGCTGCGCGGGCAAGGTCCCATCCCGATGGGGGTCCGCTACGAGCTCGAGCACCTCGGCCTGCGCCCCGCCATCGCCGCGCGCATCGTCGCGCACTACGACCGCATCTACCACGAGATGAAGACGCAGTTCGGTGTCGGCGTGGCGTACAACAACATCGGCGTCGAGGCCGAGGTCGGCGTGGCCGTGCAGCGCCTGCGCGAGATCGGCGC
>CAYLJT010000292.1:0-9667 GCA_964383995.1 uncultured Polyangiaceae bacterium | reverse complement strand
GAGGCCGAGCTCAAGGGCATGAGCTCCCTCAACATGGGCGAGGTGACGGGCGCCGATTTGAAGGAAACCCGGGCCATTCTGGCGAAGCTCGTGCGAGACGGCGTAGCCATCGCGACGGGCGAGCTGTGGTTCTCGAAGCCGTCGGTCGACGCCCTGCGCGCCCGCGTGATCGAGCATTTGCAGCGGGAAAAGCGCCTCACGATCGCCGAGTTCAAGGCCATGACCGGGCTCGGCCGCAAGCAGGTCATCCCGCTGCTCGAGATGTTCGATCGCGAGGGAGTCACCCGCCGCGACGGCGATGATCGGGCCCCGGGGCCCAAATCCAAGGCCTAGGAGCTGAAGATGCCCGACACGATTCGTTTGAGCTCAAACAACTTCATCACGACCGTCACGCTGCTCGGACGGACGATGCCGCCGTCGTTCTTCGGCGAGCTCGGCGAGGCCTTCGCGGGCATCGCGCGGGACGAGAGCGTGCGCGCCGTAGTCGTCCGCAGCGAAGGCAAGGACTTCAGCTTCGGCCTCGATCTCGCCGCGGCCGCAGCCGCGTTCGGCGACGCGTTGGCGGGCGGGACCGCGGCGCCGCGGGCCCGGCTCCTGCGCCTGATCCACGAGCTGCAAGACGACATTAGCGCGGTCGCGCGTTGCCCCGTGCCCGTGATCGCCTCCATTTCGGGGCGTTGTATCGGAGGTGGCCTCGACCTGGTGACCGCCTGCGATCTGCGCGTGGCCAGCAAAGACGCCCGATTTTCCCTGCGCGAGACCAAGGTCGCGATCGTGGCCGACCTCGGCTCGCTCCAACGCTTGCCGCTGATCGTGGGCCAAGGCGTAGCGCGCGAAATGGCCTTCACGGGCGCCGACATCGACGCAACGCGCGCACACGCCGTGGGCCTCGTGAACCGCGTCGTCGACACGAAGGACGCGCTCGACGAAGCGACGCTGGCGTTGGCGAGCGAGATCGCAGAAAACCCTCCGTTGACCGTCCGCGGTGTGAAAGACGTGCTCGATTTCGGGCAAGGCAAGACGGTGGAGGCCGGGCTCTCGTACGTCGCCACCCACAACGCCGCGTTCCTCGCGTCGGAAGACCTGGGCGAGGCCTTCGGCGCCTTCGCCGCGCGCCGCAAAGCGGTGTTTCAAGGTCGCTAACGCCCTTGAGCGGCGGTGAACGGGCCGCTTGTGGAGGTTTTCTTCCGGCGGCGCGGGTGTCCCGATTAGGATGCAACAGCGCGGCGGTTCGCCCCGGACCCGCCTCGTGCTCGCTCCGATGGCGACATTCAGCTCTCTTATCGTTCAGCGCGAAGTCGCGACCATGCGCACCGTGGAGGAAGCCATCGGGCGCCAGGTGCTGCACGGCGGCGACTTGGCAACGAGCCTGATCGAGCAACAGGGCGTCGACGAAGCGCGGGTGACCGAGACATTGGGCGTGCATTTCGGCCTGCCGCCGATGATCGGCAAACTGCCCCCGCCGTGGCCCGAGGCCCTCGCCAGCCTGCCCGCCGACATCGCGCAGCGCCACACGGTCATGCCCCTGATGCGACACGGCAACTCCCTCGTGATCGCGGTCAGCGAGCCGCTCGCAACGGCCTTGGAAGAGGATTTGTCGTTCTCGCTCGGCGTGCGCTTCGACCAACGCCTCGCGCCCACCGTGCGCATTCGGCAGGCCCTGGCGGAGCACCTCGCCGTGCCCCTCGATCGGCGGCTCACGCGCCTGCTCACGCGGCTCGACGGTGCGCCGCCGACGGTCGCCGCAACGCCCCCGCAACGCAATTCGGCCCCGCTCATCGCCACCGCACGAGCGAGCGCTCCACCGCGCGAGCCGAGCGTGCCGCCGGCCCCCGCGGTCGCGCCCGCGCCTGCGGTCAACACGCCAAGCACACCGCCTCCCACGCGGCCCAGCGCTCCCGGCCCGGTCGTCGTGCCCGCACCGCGTGCGTCCGCGCCAAGCGCTCCGCCGAGGGCGCCCAGCGTACCTCCCGCTCCGGTAATCGCGCCCGCGCCCTCCGCGCCTCCACCCCCCGTCATCCCCACGCCGGCGGTCGCCGCCGCGCGGCCCTCCGTGCCCCCCGCTCTGCCGCCCGGGATCACGCGCATCGCCGAGAAAGAGCGTGGCGAGCTCCCGCGAAGAACACGCAAACGCGGCCCCTTTCCAATGTCTGCGGCCGAAGACGAGGTCAACCAAGCCACCACGTCGGACGCCGTCCTCGAAACCTGGCTAGCCTTCGCCGCGCAGTTCTTCGAGCACACGACGTTGTTCACGGTGCAGGGCGACACCGCCGAGGCCCGCGACGCCTCCGGCCCCGGCGCGGAGCGCGTGTACGGCCCCGCCATTTCCATCTCGTTGAACGAACCTTCCATCCTCGCGAAGGCCCGCGATCGAGCGGTGCCGGTGGTGTTGCACCTCGGAGACGACGCGCTCGACGACGGCATTGCGACCGTCCTCGGACGCCCGACGAGCCGCGAGGTTCGTCGCTCCCTCGCGGTCGTGCCGATGGTCTTGCGTGGAAGGGTGGTCGGCCTCTTGCTCGGCGACGAAGGCGCGACGGACGCCAACCTGGCCGAGCTCGCCGACGTCATCACGCTCTCGCGCCTCGGCGCCGCTGCCCTCGAACGCATCGTCCTCGCGAAAAAACGCGGTGTTCCCGTGGAGCCTCCCGCGCCCCGCACGGACGCCAAAACGCCCGCGCAAACGCGCGGCACGAGCGGCGGCGGGCCCGCTCCGCAAGCGGCCCGCGAAGCGCTCACCCGCGCCGTTTCTGCGCCCAAATTGCGTTCCCTTGCCGATCGTATCGGCGCGTACGAAATGATCGCCGACACCGGTCCCAAGGCCGCGCGCGAGCCTGCGCCCGCGCCGAGCCCCCGAGGATTCGGCGGCGGATCCCCCTGGATTCCACCGCCCGGCGAGGCCGAATACGACCCCTACGACGAGGTCACGGTGGTCGCACCTTCCACGCCGATGGTCGGTTTCGAGGACGAGGAGACCATGGTCGTCGCCCCCGACTCCGACCTCCTGCGGCGTGTGGAACAGGAAGGCGCTGCCATTCGGCGTGGGTCCACCAGGCCACCTCCGGCAGCCGCGGGCCCGGACGCGAAACCTACCCTGATCGTCGTCGCGGGGGCCGAGCTTGCCTCCCTGCTGGCCGAGGTCGTGGCCGGCGGGCCCGGCGCCGAGGAGGCCATGGAAGAGCTGGTCTCCCGGGGCGAGCAGGCCGTGCCCATCGTCATGGCTAGCTTCCCAGGGCCCCTGCGCGCGCGTCGCACGGCATCTCCCCACGACCTTCCCCCGGCACCCGTGTGCGGGCCCATTTTGGCCGTCTTGGCCCGCTTGGGTCGAGCGGGCCTTCCCTTCGTTACCGTGCGAAGCGCGGCGGCCGACCCGGACACCCGCTTCTGGGCGACCCATCTGCTCGGCGAGCTCGCCTACACCGAAGCGGCAAACGCCCTCTTGCCAAGGCTGTTCGACGAAGATGTCCAGGTAAGACATGTCGCCCGCCGCTCGGCGGCCTCACTGGTCTCCCGCGGTGAGGCGGGGCGCCCCATCATCACCGTCCTGGACGACATCGCGCGGGCCACCGACGAGCCCATCGTACGCCGCGTGTTGGCCGTGGAGGCCCTGGGTGAGCTGACGGCGGAGAGCACCGTCCCTACCCTCCTCGCACTGCTGCGCAGCCCTGTCTCAGACATCGCCGACGCCGCGCGACGCGCCTTGATGCTGGTCACGCGCCACGATTTCGGGCGCGACCGCGACGCCTGGTACGACTGGTGGCAGACCCACGCGGCCGAGCACCGGGCCGAGTGGCTCATCGCCGCCCTGATCGAAGAGCAGGCCCCACTGCGCCGTGCGGCAGCGGACGATCTGGAGCGCCTCTCCGGTAGGGGCTTCGACTACGACGACCGCGACCCCCGCGCCCGGGAGCGGGTCTGGTCGTTCTATCAGGAATGGTGGAACCACGAGGGGCGCCCGTCGGTGCGCGGTATCCGGCGCGTCTGAAGCCGGCTCCCGGTCGAACTTGGACTGCTAAAGCTGAATCGGATCGTCCACGAACGCATCCGTGGGAATACTCTCCCCTTCCGGCAACTTGGCAAGCTCCCTTCCCACGAGCTCCTGGTGGTGCACCTCTTCCGCCGCCAGCTCCTCGAACAGCGCGCGCACCTCAGGATCCGTCACGTGGGGCAGCGCGCTCTGGAAAAACGCAAAGGCCTTTTGCTCACTGCGGAGCGCCACCTCCAACGCTTCTTTGGGCGCCATGAAGGCCCGCGCTTCGTCGTAGTCGGGCGCCTCCACGTCGAAGAGCATCGCGCGAGTGACCCGCCGCGGCGCGTCAGCGAAGAGCGACCGACGGCGCTCGGCCAGCACCTGACCGTGCTTCTTCTCGTTGGTCGCCATGAACGCGAAGAACGCACAGGCCTCCTCGGTGCGGTGAATTTCCATCTGGTGCTTCAGCTCTTGATAGCGCTCTTCGGCCTCCTCCTCGACCAGGATGGCCAGATCGAGAGCGTCTTGGAGCGATAGTGTCGGGAAGTCGATGCCGCGGGTTTGGCCTACCATGACGGTGCTCACTGCTGGAGGAAGGGGTCGAGGATGGACGAGAGCGGCAAGGCGCCCTTTTGAAACGCTCTTTGCCGCTCGCGGACGAGCTCGTTGTAACGGGGCAAGGGGGTCGGATTTTTGTAAAAGACGCCCGTAAATAGCTCGGTTCCATAGGAACGCGCCTTGTCCATGGCGGCCAGCAGATCGGACGCGTCGTGCCCCATGGAGGACAGGGGCCGCATGGCCGCCCGGTGCTGTTTGACCTGCCAGTCGTCTTCGCCGAACGTCACGCAGGGTGACTGCACGTTGACGAATGAGAAACCTGGAAAACGGATGGCCTCTTCGATGACCTGAGCCAGGCCGGGCATGTCGGCCGGCGTGCTCTGCGCGACGAACCCGGCGCCGTAGGCCAACACGTAGAGCAGCGGGTTGACCGGGACTTCGAGCGCACCGTAGGGAGACGTCACGGTCTTCAGGTCATGCTTCGAGGTCGGCGAAAGCTGCCCCTTCGTAAGGCCATAAATCTGGTTGTCCATGACGATGTAGGTCAGGTCGATGTTGCGCCGCACCGCGTGGGGCAGGTGGCCGCCGCCGATCGAAAAGCCATCGCCGTCGCCTCCGGCGCACAGCACCAAGAGCTCGGGGTTCGCGATCTTGATGCCCTGCGCGATGGGCAAGGCCCGGCCGTGGACGCTGTTGAAGCCGTAGGCCGTGGTGTACCCGGGGATGCGGCTGGAGCAGCCGATGCCCGAGACAAACGCGATCTCGTGGGGGGGTCGACCGATGGCGGCAAGGGCCCGATAGAGCGCCTGAAGGACGCCAAAATCGCCGCAGCCTGGACACCAGATGGGCTTGAGATCACTCTTGAAGTCTTTGGGGTCACAAGAAGATTCGGTGACCACGGGAAGCGCTGCGCTCATGATCCGGTTACTCCTGGTAGGGTAGCGAGTCGGGGCCTTCGTGCTGCAGGGCCAAGATCGCGTGTCGAAGCTCGCGGGCGACCTCGCGCGGGGAGAAGGGGTTGGCGCCGCTGCGGCAGAACGAGCGGACGCCACTGGGTAGATCGAGCTGCATGCGCAGGATCTTGTAGAGCTGACCCTGGTGGGAAGCCTCCACCACGAGCCCCGTCTTTACGCTCCAGAAGAACTCCCGGTAGATGTCCTCCGCGACGGGGTAGAGCAGCGTGGGGATCAGGAGCTTGACGTCGATCCCGGAGCTCTTCGCGAGCTCGAAGGCTTCGCGGCACACGCCCGCCGTGCTGCCCCAGCTCACGAGGGCGACGGGCGCGCTGCGGTTACCCTCGATCTGGAAGAGGTCTTTGCGCCGCATCAGGGGCAACAGCTTGTTGAAGCGCTTCTCGTTCATCTTGGCGTGCATCGCCCCGCTGGCGGTCGGGTTGCCGCGCTCGTTGTGCTCGATGCCCGAGGCAAGGTAGTTTCCTCCGCGCTGTCCGGGATGGGACAGCGGGCTGATGCCAGAGTCGGTCAGGCGGAAGCGCACGTAGTCGTCAAGCTCGCCGTTCCTAGGTCGGATGCGCTCGACGCGCTCGAAGGCCGACGTGTCGATGGGATCGACGGTCTCCTTGCGTTGACCAATCTCCTGGTCCGAGAGCAGGATGACTGGCGTCTGGTACTTCTCGGCCATGTTGAAGGCTTCCACGGTGACGCGAAAGGTGTCCGCCACGCTGGTAGGCGCGAGGACGGGTCGCACGCTGTCGCCGTGGGTGCCGAAGCACGCTTGGTACAGGTCGGCCTGCTCGGCCTTGGTGGGCAGACCCGTGGAGGGTCCGCCCCGCTGCACGTTGACCACGACGAGCGGGAGCTCGGCGATGGAGGCAAGACCGATGATCTCCGTCTTGAGGGACATGCCGGGGCCGCTGGTTGCCGTCATGGCTTTGATGCCGGCAAAAGACGCTCCCACGGCGGCGCCGATGCCGGCGATCTCGTCCTCGGCCTGCATGACCGAGCCGCCGTACTTCCAGATCTCACGCGACAGAAATTGCATGATCTCGGTGGAGGGGGTGATTGGATACCCGCTGAAAAACCGGCAACCCGCGAAGATCGCGGCGGCGCCGCACATGTCGTTGCCATCGAGGAGGAGCTTCTTCGACGACGAGGCTTCAGGTGGGGCGATCTTCATGTCCGACTTCAGGGGGTTGGCCAGGGCGTACTCCAGACCCGCTTGAAACGAGCGCTCGGCTGCGGCGACCACCTCCGGTCCCTTCTTGCCGAGCTTCTTGCCAACGCTGTACAGGATCGACCTGCGGGCGACCTCGAACCAACCCGCGATCAGGCCCAAAACCACGGTGTTTTTGGCCTTGTCGGTGCCCGCCGACTTCTTCGACAAGTCGCTGATGGGGACCATGCGAACATCCGCCGGGGTGACACCCACGATAGGCAGACGATTCGGCGCGACGCCGGTCTTGGCGTCGTAGATCACGACCGTGTGACCACCGATGGGAAGCTCCGCGCCGAAGCGCAGAAAATCGTCCCAGTTCAGGGCGATCGCCACATCGAGCAGACCGTTCGAGGTGCCGATGGGATGGGTAGAAACCCGCACGCGGCACGACGATTCACCCCCGCGAATCTGGGACCCGAAGCTCTTGGTCATGATGGCGTGGTAGCCTTCGCGCGCGGCCGAGGAGATAAGGAACTCTCCAGCGGACACGATGCCGTCGCCGCCCGAGCCAGCCATTCCGAATACGAGGTCGTCAAGCATGCGTCCTCCAGGACTGCGTATGCCTGGGTGAAGGAAGAAGGATGCGCCCGGCAATCGGGGTGCCAGCCGCCGCACCACGCATCCAGGCCATTTTCACGCGCAAACCCTGGCTCGCGATGCAGCGTATGCGCAGTGCCCCCCAGGGGGCGCAAGGCGTGCGCCTGGTCCGCGAAGGCGCCGTCGGGCGGCGGCGACGGAACCTGCGTGGACATTCGACCACCGCGACGCCGGCCTGCCGTGTTACCCTCCCCACCCTCCATGAGCCCTTCGGCATTCTCCGATGTCTCCACCGCCGCCGCTGCGTACAGGCGAGGCGACGCGGCAGCGCGGCTCGTTCCGGCCCTGACCGTGGCCTCCCATCCCATGCCTCGGCGCGTGGGCGAGCGCCTTCTGCTTTCCGGGCTTGCCTCGGGTCAGGAGGTTCTCTTGTCGCGCAACAGTCCGGAGCTGACGCGCCCCGGCAGCGCCCTTGGCACCCCCTTGGTCGATCCCTTCATCAGCCGGAAGCCGATTCGGTTCATGCCCCTCCCAGCGGGAGGCGTGCGCATCGCCGTGGGCGACGGCAGCGCGACGAGTGTCGCGGGCGTCGCCGTCTCGGACAGCATCGACCTCTCGGCCGAGCAAATCGCCGCCGGGGTCCCCGTCGCCCTCGCCGGACGCGTCACCCTATGTCTTCATCTGGCGTCCGACGCACCGACCTCGGAAGCGTTCGGTATGGTCGGCGACAGCCTTGCCCTGGAACAGGTGCGGAGGGCCGTCGCGCAGGTCCTCGACTTGAACGTGCCAGTCCTCATCCGCGGCGAGACCGGCACGGGAAAAGAGCTCATCGCGCGGGCGTTGCACGAGCGAGGTCCGCGCAGCCGTGCGCCGTTCATGGCCGTCAACCTCGGCGCCCTGCCTCGGGAGCTCGGCGCCGCCGAATTGTTTGGTGCACAAAAGGGCTCTTATACCGGCGCGACGCGCGATAGAGACGGTCATTTCCGCGCGGCCGACGGCGGCACCCTGTTTCTCGACGAGGTGGGGGAAGCGCCGCCCGATGTTCAAGTCTTGCTGCTGCGCGTCCTGGAGACCGGCATGCTCTACCCGGTGGGCGGAAGCAGCCCCGTCGCGGTCGACGTCCGCCTGGTGACCGCCACCGACGCCAACCTGGAAGAGCGCATTCGTCAAGGCCAGTTCAAGGCACCTTTACTCCACCGTCTCGCAGGCTACGAGGTTCGCTCGCCGCCCCTGCGCGAGCGGCGGGAAGACATCGGCCTCCTGTTTCATCACTTCGCGCGCGAAGAGCTTTCGGCCCTGGGTCTGGAGCAACACCTCGATCCCAGCGACCCCTATTGCGACCCCTGGTTGCCCACCTCCCTCGCTACCGACCTCATTCTCCACCCTTGGCCAGGCAACATCCGCCAACTTCGGAACGTCGCTCGCCAGCTCGTGATCGGCAGCCGAGACAAGGCGACCCTCCAGGTCGACCTACCCACGGCGCGCGAGCTCCGACAGCAGCCCAGCGACGCGGCCGCTCCCACGCCAAGCCCCGCCGAGCCCAAGGCCGCAACAACGCGCCGCCGCAAGTCCACCGAGGTCAGCGACGCGGAGCTCGTCGCCGCGTTGAAACAGAGCGCCTGGGACTTGAAAGCTGCGGCCGAGCTGCTCGGTATTCCGCGCTCATCCATCTACGACCTCATCGACAAGAGTCCCCACATCCGAAAGGCCGGCGATCTGACTCCTGAGGAGATCCGCAAGGCCTTCCAACGTTGTGGAGGCGACGTCGAGCGCATGGCGCGTGAGCTCGAAGTGTCAAAACAAGCGCTCAACCGGCGGGTCAAAGAGCTAGGGCTCTCCGGGGCCGGTTGAGCGCTCGCGCAGGCAGGTCGACAGCGAGTCAGTCCGCTTCAAAGGGCGAGCGTTCGGCCACGCCGTGGTGTCCGTGGTGCTCGTGCTGGTCCGGAGCCGAATCCGCTTCCCGATCCCGGCCGCCCTCGTAACGGTAGCCGAGGTCCTTGATGTCCAGCGTTTGGCCGATGGTGCGCGTCCAAGGCTTCAGCGTGTCGTCGAGAGTGTGCCCGGGCGGACCGTTCTTTTCGGGCGCGTAGTGGGGCGCCGCCGCCGGGTTTTGCAACTTTTGCAAAACCTGCCAGTCGGCCCACACCTTGTCGACAAAGGCGTGGTGGAGATAAAACACGGGGTCGTCCGGTGACGTCATCGGCACCATGTTGCCACCTACCCACAGGTGCACCCGGTTGTGCATTTGCGAGCCGGGGTGCTTCACCCGGCTGTCTCCCCGTTGGGTCACCCAGCCCTCCAGACGATTGCGGAAACCCAGCGTAAACGGGCTCGAATCGTAGGTGGGCGACTCAAAGAGCCGCTCTTTCATGGTGAGCAGCAACTCCTCCGCCGTCCCGAGCCTGGTCAAGAACTAGCCAAATACCC
>CAYLJT010000291.1:0-9680 GCA_964383995.1 uncultured Polyangiaceae bacterium | reverse complement strand
GCCGACCGCATCACGCCCGCCATGAAACAAGCCATCGACGAGACCGAGCGGCGCCGCGCCATTCAGACAGCCTACAACGAGGCCAACAACATCACACCGGCCACGGTGGTCAAAGCCATCTTGGACATGTCGCCCACCTCGGGCGCCAGTGATTACTACGCCATCCCCAAGGGGCCTCGCGGCGAGAGTGGCAGTTTGCGCACTGACGTCGACGTCACCGACCAAATCGAGGCCGTGCGACAAGAGATGTTCGCCGCCGCCGAAGCGCTGGAGTTCGAGAAGGCCGCGCGCTTGCGCGATCAGCTCCGCCGCCTGAAGGGCGAGGCCGGCATCGCCGACGACGCCGAGGTCGTAGCGCCTGTGGCCAAGCGCCGTGGGGGCAAGGGCCCGGGCGGCGGCGGGCGGGGCCGGGGACGTTCGGGTCGACGCTGACGCGCGAGGCGTATATTCTGCGCGGGCAAGCTCGCAAGAGGAGAACCGCATGATTTATCGCCCCTCTGCACCGCTCGTGCTCATCGCTTTGGTGATGGGGATTGCGTCGTGCAACGGCTCCATCGGCGACCCCGAGGGCACGGTCGATCCGAGCAAAACGGCCGCCGGTCAAGACCCCGGTCGGGTCACGATTCATAGGCTCAATCGCGCCGAGTACAACAACACCGTGAGAGATCTGCTCGGCACCGCGCTGCGCCCTGCCGACGACTTCCCGACCGACGACCACAGCTTCGGCTTCGACAACATCGCCGACACGTTGACCATCTCGCCGACCCAGCTCGAGCTCTACGCGCGCGCCGCCGAGACCTTGGCGCACGAGGCCATCGAGCTGCCGAGCACGGCCGAGACGCATTTTTTCGAGGCCGAAGATCTGATGGGCACGGTCGGCGCGGTGAGCGGTCAAGCCTGGCTCCTCTGGTCGAATGGACAGGTCCCCGTGCAGCTCGACGCCCCTGCCGACGGCACCTACGCGATAAGCACTCTCGTCTGGGGCGATCAGGCGGGGCCCGACCCCGCGCAAATGTCGATTACGGTCGACGGCCTGTCCGTGGGCCAATGGGATGTGCCCGAGATCAGCAGCGCGCCCAAGAGCGTCGAGATCCAAGTGGCCCTCAAGAAGGGTCCACGCATCATCGCCGTCGAGTTCCTGAATGACTATTACGATCAAGTGGCGGGCGAAGACCGCAACCTCTATGTCGACTGGCTGCGCATCGAAGGGCCCCTCGACGCCCCCGCCGACAACCCCATCCGCGATCGGCTGCTGATCTGCGACCCGGCCGCCGAAGGCGAGGCCTGTGTCCGAGACATCCTGGGTAAGTTCGCGAGCCGCGCCTGGCGCAGGCCGCTCACCGACACAGAGGTCGACGCCCTGATGGGGCTCTACGACCTTGCCATCGGCCAGGGGGACACCAGCGACGCGGGGCTCGAAGTGGCGCTCACCGCCATCTTGCTATCTCCCCATTTCATCTTTCGCGTCGAGCTCGACGCCGACCCCGCCGGGGCGGAGAGCCACCCGCTCACGGGCTACGAGCTGGCGTCGCGCCTGTCGTATTTCCTGTGGAGCAGCATGCCCGACGACGAGCTGACCGCCCGCGCCGCCGACGGCACCCTCGACAGCGAAGAGGGCCTGAAGACGCAGGTCACGCGCATGTTGGCCGATCCGAAGTCCGACGCCTTGATCGACAACTTCGCAGGGCAGTGGCTGTACACGCGGGCCCTCGCCGACCACACGCCGGACTACATGGCCTTCCCCACCTGGGACGCCGATCTCGGCGACGCCATGTCCCAGGAAACGCGGCGGCTGTTTGCCGACCTGCTGCGCGGCGAAAAGCCGATTCAAACGCTGCTCACCGCCGATTTCACCTACCTGAACGATCGCCTGGCCTCCCACTACGGTTTGCCCTTGCCGGGCTCGGTCGAGCCGGTGCTCGTCAACCTCCCCCAAGACAGCCTGCGCGGTGGCATCCTGACCCAGGGTAGCCTGCTCACCGTCACCTCCTACCCACGGCGCACATCCCCGGTAAAACGCGGCAAATGGGTGCTCTCGCAGCTCCTCTGCTCGGAGCCACCGCCGCCGCCGCCGGGGGTCGAGGGCCTGGAAGAAGAAGAGGTCGCGACGGGATCCATCCGCGAGCGTCTCGAAGCCCACCGCGCCGATCCGGTGTGCGCGTCTTGCCACGTCGCCATGGACGGCATCGGCTTCGCGCTGGAAAACTTCGACGGCATCGGCGCCTTCCGCAGCGATGACAACGGCTACGCCATCGACGCGACGGGCACCTTCCCCACCGGCGAGAGCTTCGACGGGGCCCGCGAGCTGTCCACGGTCGTGGCATCGGACCCGCGCCTCCTACCCTGTGTCGCGGACAAACTGATGACGTACGCGCTGGGCCGCTCCCCCGGGCCGAGCGACGCACCTTACCTGTCCGCGATCTCCCAGGACACCGAGGCCGCCGGGAGCAAAATGCGCGACCTCGTACTGTCGATCGTGCTGAGCGACCCCTTCCGTACGCGTCGCGGGGAGCCCGTTTCCGAAGGAGGTGCGCCGTGAAATTCAGCCGTATCCAACGACGAGCCTTCCTCGGCGGCGCGGGCACGCTGATGGCCTTGCCCTTCCTCGAGTCCCTCTTTGGCAAGGGCGCCAAGGCGGCCGACGACTACCCGCGGCGCCTGCTCGCCTGGTATGTGCCGTGCGGCATCAACATGGCCGGGTGGACGCCCAGTCAGGAGGGGAGCAACTACACCTTGCCGCCCATCCTCGCGTCCCTCGCCAACGTCAAGTCGAAGTTGCTCGTTTTGTCGGGCCTCGCAAACTACCCGGCGATCCCCGATGAAATCGGTGATCACGCGTCGGGCACCGGCAGCTTCCTGACCTGCCGGCACGTGTTCAAGACCGAGGGGCCCGACATCCAGAACGGCATCTCCATGGATCAGGTCGCGGCAGGCACCCTGGGCACCGACACCCAATTCGCTTCGCTCCAGCTCGGCACCGACGGTGGCGGCAGCGTGGGTGACTGCGACTCCGGCTACTCGTGCGCCTACGCCCGCAACATCTCGTGGGCGTCCGAGACGCAGCCCCTGCCCAAGACGGTCAACCCCCAGGTGGTCTTCGATCTCATGTTCCAGGGCCTCGATCCGGCCGCCTCCGAAGAAGAGAAGGCCCGGCGAAAGCTCTACAAGAAGAGCGTCTTGGACTACGTGCTGGCGGACGCGAAGACGCTGCAAGGCAAGCTCGGTACGTCGGACAAGAAGAAGGTCGACGAGTACATGGCCGGTGTCTCGGACTTGGAAAAGCGCATCGCCCTCGGCCAAGACGGCAGTTGCGAGCCGATTCCGCGCCCCGATCCGGCCCTCGACTACCCGTCCCTCGTCAACGTCATGAACGACCTCATGGTGCTCGCCCTGCAGTGTGACATGACGCGCGTCGTAAGCTTCATGATGGGCAACGCCGGCTCGAACCAGACCTACGAGTTCATCGGTGTCGCGGGCGCCCACCACGAGCTGTCCCACCACCAGGGCGCGCAGGCCAACCTCGACGCGCTCCAGGCCATCGACACCTGGGAGGTCGCGCAGTTTGCCAGCCTGCTCGAAAAGATGGACGCCGTCGTCGAAGGCGACGGCACCCTGCTCGACCACTCGCTGGTCTTCTTTTCGAGCGAAATCGAGGACGGAAACTCCCACGCCCACACGAACCTTCCCGTGCTCCTGGCAGGCAACGCGGGCAACGCGTGGACTTCGGGCAGGCACATCGTGCTGCCTGGATCGCCTCCCCTCGCCAACCTGTACACCAGCATGTTGCAGGCCCTGGGCGTCGACAACACCTCCTTCGGCGACGAAGGAACGGGCCCGCTCGCGGGCCTCTGAGAGCCCCGGGCGCCCACCCCAAAGCCCCAACCTACCCACGAAGAGAGAGCTTCATGTCCGACGAAACGCGGAAGCGAGCCACGCTGTTGGCCAAGGATGACAACCTCGATCTGGAAGACGTGCGCTTTGCCCTCGGCGTGGCGTCCGCCGAGGAGGCAGCCCAAGCCGCGGCCGAAATGCTGGACGCCCACCTGTACGCCCTGGAACCGGCGGCGCGGCGCTACCTGGAAGCGGTGGCCGAGGCCAAGGAAGGCAAGGCGCCGAACCGCCTGCTCTTGGACCGTGCCCCGGCCGGCGCGCAAAAAGACATGTATTACCCGCGCACCGACGTGGTGGCCTTGCAAGAGGCCCTGACGCGCCTCGGAGCGCCGACCGATGTCGACGGCGCCTACGGCCCGAAAACCGCGGCCGCCGTACAAAAAATCCAGACGTCCCTCGGGCTGCGAGCCACGGGCGCTCTCGACGCCGACACCCTGGTGTGCATGAACGAAGAGCTCGCGCGTCTCGGACAAGCGCCCCTCGATCTGACCCCGCGCAACCGCGTGCGCCCCGACTGGGTGATCGCCACCAAGGCCAACGCTCGCAAAGAAGACGTCGAGGCCCTGCAGGCGGGCCTTATGCGGCTCGGTCAGCACTTCGGCAAGGAGGCCTTCCAGGTGCGCGTTACGGGCACCTTCGATCGCCCGACCGAGGCCGCGGTCCGGGCTTTTCAGGCCGACGCCTTCCTACCCGAGACGGGCTTCTTGGACCTCTCCACCCTCGACGCCTTGAACGCGGCGCTGAGCGCCACGAGCCTCGAACCTGTCAAGGTGCAACCCACGCCCGCGCCCGCGGGGGAGCGCTTCGAGCTGCACTTCTACCCAGGCGACCAGGAGCTGCGCGTCTATGTGATGCGCGCTGGGGAGGTGCTCGACAGCTACGGTATGGTAGGAGGTAAGAACGAGAGCCGACCGGACCCCAACAACGCCAGCGTGGGCTACGATCCGACCCCCGCCGGACGCTACGAGATCATGGCCGTCTCCCCGCACACCGCGTCGGCCTGGGCCTAC
Organism: uncultured Polyangiaceae bacterium; assembly: GCA_964383995.1. GTDB lineage: Bacteria > Myxococcota_A > Polyangia > Polyangiales > Polyangiaceae > CAYLJT01. Next base: position 4,779 of record CAYLJT010000291.1, on the reverse strand, counting down.
TCGTTCGTCCCCTACGGCTCCGAGCTGCGCGAGGTGGAAGGTGAGATTCAGTTCCGTGACGGCTCGGGGGTGTGGCGGTTTGCCACGGGGGAGAAGGGCATCTTCGCCGGGCGCAACCCGGGTCCCCTCGACAAGACCGCCTACCTGGACGAGAACGGCGACGTCATGACCACCTGGCGGCTCAACGATTTCGGCCATATCCGCGGCCTTTTGCGCACGACCTCCAATGGTCGGATCCAGTCGCACATGATCCACTCCACGCCTTCCAACGAGGCCACGAGCGGCTATTTCCAGGACACCGAGAGCCTCACCGATCCCAAAGAGGCCCTGTCCATCCTCCGTCATTCCCACGGCTGCGAGCACATTCACCCGAAGGACCTCGACGAGATGATCTCCAAAGGCTACTTCGCTCCGGGCACCGTGTTCGTGGTGCACGGCTACGACGAGACGATGTCGACGCCGGAGCCGGAGGTCATGCCCGATGGGCAGATTGCCCTGAGCGGCGACCCGACCCACCGAGCTCCTGCGTAGCGAGCTTGATTGCAATATAAATTACAAAAAGTGGGTGCTTTGGCACCCAGCCGGGTGTCCATGGACATGTCCATATTTCAATGGACACCCCCTGAACCCACAAATACGGCGAAAAATACCGGGTCACTCACGGCACGAACCTTGTTCAGGGCCGCCGCCCATGAACCCTACAAATGATCAGTGCCATGCCGAATCGATTCAACAGTTCCACGCGACCCTCAGCCTGCGCCGGTATACGGCGCGCAGCGCGACGCTCTATTGCGGCTGGGTCCGCCGCTATCTCCACTTTCATCAACCCAAGAGCCCTGCTTCCCTCGGCCGGGCGCACGTGAGGCAGTTTCAAAGACACCTGACCGACACGCTGAAGCTCGGGCCTTCGTCCTGCAATCAAGCCCTCTCGGCGCTCCTGCTGTTCCACAAGCTGGTGCTCCTCCAGCCCGAAGAAATCGAGAGGACCCTGGCACGCTCCCCGAGGGCGGCCTCGGCCCCGACCGTCCTTAGCCCGCAGGAGGTCGGCGCGATCTTGAGCGAGCTTTCCCACGTGCCCAAGCTGGTCGTGGCCTTGCTCTACTGCGCGGGCCTGCGCCTGCTCGAAGCGACGCGCCTGCGGGTCGCCGACGTCAATACGGAGGAGCGGCTCGTCCACGTCACGGAGCCACCCTACAGGGCGCGATCCTGCCCATTTCCGCAACACCTCAGCTCGAGTCTTACCAGCCAGTTGGTGCGCGCTCAGAAGCTATTTTCGGGGACCTCGTCGTGGGAGCTTTGTTGGTTGTTCCCCGGTCGCCCGGAGCGTGCAAGCGCGGGCGGCGAGGCGCGGTTTCATCCCGTGCATCCCAGCGTAATCCAGCGCGCGGTGCGCGAGGCGGGCTCGCGGGCCGGGGTCCGCAAGCGGGTCCACTGCCACGCGTTCCGGCACTCGTACGCGGCGCGCCTGTTCGAGGCAGGGCACCCGTTGCCCACGATCCAACGTCTGCTCGGGCACCGGGACCTGGCGAGCACGCGGCTCTATGGCAAGGCCCTGGGGAAGGTAAGGTCGCCTGGGTAGGGAGGAGGAAGGTTGGGAGAGGAAGGTAAGATGGGAAGATCGGGGCCGAGGCGCCCGGATCTTCCCACGAGGCAAAGCGCGCCTACTTGGCCAGGTCGAGGAGCTCCTTCGGGTTCCGATAGCTCTCGATGGACACCACCTTGCCACCTTCCATCTTCACGACGTCGAGGGCGTACACCGTGGCGGACATCTTCTCGGTCTTACCCTTGCCAACGGGGACCTCGTAGGTGCCGCTGAGGTTGCCCGTCACGACCACGTAGGGGCCCGCAGCGAAGCCCTTTTGAGCGCGCGTGACGTTGGACCAGCCCTTTGCCATGCCCGTCGCCTGTTTGGCCGCGGCGTCAAAGGACTCGGCGGTCTTGCCCGTGGCCTTGTCGACGAGCCGAACCTTGTCGCTCAAGGAGGCCTTCACGCTGGCAAGATCTCCCTTCGCCAGGGCGTCGAGCACGCTCTCGGCCGCGGTGTAGCTCGCGGGATCACCCTTCGTGGTGACGATCTCGGGCTCGCCCGTGGGGATCGCGGGCAGGGCGATGGGGTCGCCCTTGGTGAAGCCAATTTGCCGGGGAAACGCCAGGCCGTTGGAGAGCGACACGAGCTCTTTGACCTTGCCATCGGTGACCGTCGCGATGTGGACGTACTCCACCGCGACCGGCTTTTTCGTGGGGGCCAGACCATGGAAGGCGCCGACGTGGCTGCCCGACAGGACGCCCTGGGCGACCCACATGCCTTCGGAGACGAAGACGCGCGTCGCATTGACCTTGATGTCGAAGATGCTCCGCAGCTCTTTCCAACCCTGTGCGATGGCGACGGGGCCCGTGGCGGGCTCGACGAGGGAGCCGGCGCTCACCCACTTGCCGTCGCTGTGAAAGGCGGCGACGGCCTTCTCGGGCTCGCCCGCGTTGAAGGCCGCCATGTAGCCGAGGATCGCTTTGGCGATCATCTCGGGGCTGGGCGGCGCGGGGGGCGGAGGGGCAGGGGGCTCGGCGGGCGCGCTCGCCGTTGCGGACGCCGGGGGAGGCACGGCCGGGGGCGGGCTGACGTCACCGCCGCCGCCGCAGGCCGAGGCAAAAAGACCAACAACCGTCATCGAAACAACGAGCTTTCGCATGGATTCAGCCCTCTCCGTGGGTGGATGCTGGGGCCCGGTACCATCGCCGCAGGGCGAACGCCATGGGCCAGCGCCGTGGGGCGTGCGGATCGAGGGCCTATGGGGCCTTTGGCTGCGCCTAGGTCGCCCGCGGTGGTGCCTTCTCGACCCCGTCGCGGACGCGGCAGCGACCGATCAAAGGCACATGGTCGGACAGGCCCGCGAACCGACCGCGATGCCCAAAAGCGTGGGTATCGTCGAGGTCGAGCCACTGGATGCGCTCGGACGAATAGACATGGTCGAGGTGCATGCGCAGATTGAGAAAGCCCGCGGTTGGGTAGTCGCGGGCCTCTTTGGGGCTCATGCCGGAGAGGGCTTGAAACGCGTCCACCAAGCCAAGCTCGCCCTGGATCAGCTCGTCCACGGGGGAGCCCGGCAGTGAGTTGAAGTCGCCGACGACGATCACCTGCTCACTGCGACGCTCTTGGCGGATGAACTTCGCGAGCATCCGCGCCTCTTCGAGCTGATTGGGGCCGAAGCCCATACGCGCTTCGCCGGTCCAAAAAGCCTTGGAGAACAGGCTCGGGAGCGAAAAGTGGGTGTTGAAAACATCGATCGTGTGACCGCTCTTGTGCTCGAAGACCACGTGCGCGCAGATGCGAGTCTGCTTCATGTTGCGCACGGCCTGTCGACGGTGCGTGATATCGGCGGGGCTCGTAGCGTTGTGATGGGCAATCGAGAGCTCGTCGCGCGCCAAGACGGCAAGGCCCGTGGTGTAGATGTTGGTCGAGGCGGTGAGCTTGTAGCGGTGCGCGGGGAAGTAATAGGCCAAATACCGGCTTGAAAGCGCCTGCTTTTCGAGCGCCTTGTCGAGCTCGCGCATGACCTGATCGAGCTGGGTCTCCGCGGGATGGGCCCTGCCGACGACGGCCTGAGAGCGCAGCGACTGGGTCTCGACCTCTTGGAGACAGACGAGGTCGGGAAGCGGAGAGAGGCTCGCGATTGAAGCGGCGATGCGGCGTATGGACGCGGCCGTCGAGACCACCCCCCGAGTGCCGTGCCCGAAGTACCGGACGTTGTAGGTCATGACGCGAAGCGAAGGCATGGGGCGCGCATTATAGGGAGCATCCCGAGCGCAAAAACGGCCGATCAAAAATCTTGGTGCATGTATGCTCGGCGGGCCATGGCGAAGAACATCATCGTGTCCGAGCAGACGATCCGGGACCTGCTCGAAGCCCACGCCTCGCTCTCGGCTTGGTACTACGAGCTGTGGGAGGCGCTGCGTCGGGTCAATGGGGTCGCACAGGGGCCGGACGACGCAAAACGGGCGCTTTTCGCCCAGCGGCTCGCGTCCGATTTTCCTGAGGTGGGGGGCGTGGCGCGCAGCATTCAGGTACCCCGGTTGTTCATTCCACCACCGCCAGCCCAGCTCAGCTCCCGTCGCGACGACAAGCCGGCCGACGATCAGGCAACGCTGATCGAGCCCGCACCGGCCCGCTTGCGCGGCGTTGGCCCCTCGATCTCCGACGACCCCTCGCACCCGCCCGATGTCGTAGGTGCGCCCCCCGCGATGCCCCCGCCCGTCGCGCCCCCCGCAGCCAGCCCGGCTCCGGGCCTCGCACCGCCGCCTATGGTCGACCCGTCGACGGTGAAGTATTCGACCTGAGCGTCCACGCCTCTCGATATCGCTGCAACTCTCCGTTGACCGACCTGCCCGCCGCTCCCGAAAGCTCTGCGCCCGCGTCCCTTCCGCGCATCGGACGATACGATCTCGTTCGCCGGCTGGGCGGCTCGGCCAACATCGATGTGTGGCTCGCCCTCGCCGAGCTCGAAGAGGGCAGACCGAGCCTCTACACGCTAAAAATCGCCGAGCGCCTCGACACCTCGGCGCAGGAGCTGGCGGAAGAGCTGGCCTCCGAGGTGAGCGTGCTGGAGCGGCTGCATCACCCCACCATCGTGCGCCTCGTCGAGCTGTTCGAAGAGGATCAACGGCTGGTATTGGCCCTCGAGTACGTGGAGGGAGGAAGCCTCGAAGACCTGATGCGGGCCCGCGCCGAGCGCTCCGAGCGCTTGCCCGATGAGGCCGTGTTCTACGCGGGGGCTGAAATCGCGG
>CAYLJT010000290.1:9363-9718 GCA_964383995.1 uncultured Polyangiaceae bacterium | reverse complement strand
ACCGCGTGGATGTCAATGCCGAGGACCACATCTCCGAACTTGGCTGCAAACAAGGTGCCCCCTATGGCTCAGCCGCCTGGCAATAGTAGTCGGTATCACGCCACAACAGCGCTTGTCAACGGACGGAGCGCGATCTTTCGGAGTCGGCTCCCTGCTCGACGCGCCGCGCGCGGGCCCGCGAGTTGGAAGTCACGCGGTCGTTCTCGTCGTGTCCTTCAAGGCGGGCGGGTACCTAGAAGCGTCTACCCGCGCTCGGCCAGGCGCCGACGCAGGGCGGCCACCTCCGCCTCCGCGGCCGAGGCCCGCTCCTCCGCGGCCTCCTTCGCACGGCGCTCTTCTTCCTTCGCACGGCGCT
>CAYLJT010000290.1:0-9263 GCA_964383995.1 uncultured Polyangiaceae bacterium | reverse complement strand
CTTCTTCCTTCGCGCGCCGCTCTTCTTCCTTCGCGCGCCGCTCTTCTTCCTTCGCGCGCCGCTCTTCTTCCTTCGCACGCCGCTCTCTCTGACCTTCCGCGAGCGCGCGCCGCTCGTTTTCCTGGGCTTGCTCCTCTCCCGTCAGGAGCAGCTTGCCGTCTTTGGCGAGGCGTAGCGCTCGGCCTACCTCCCCGTCTTGGCAGATGATCCAGGTAAGACCGAGCGGTCCGCACGCCACGCCGCCCTCCGCTCCCACGTCGCGCTCGACCAGATCGCCCTCCAGGTTGTCCCAGATTCGTAGTGCATTTGCCTCGCTCAGCGGGTCAAACCGCACGAGCTCCCGGACCCCCATCGTGCGATAGCGCTCCAGCTTTACAGACCAGTCTACGTCCGAGGCGTCGCTCGGGCTGATGATCTCCACCGCGATGTCGGGCGCGCCGCGCTCCCATACCTTCCACACGTCGAAGAGCACGTTGGGCTCGCCCAGGCGAACGAAGACGTCCGGGGCGCAGCACTGGCTGGGTGTCTGCGTGTCCCAATACACGAACTGCTCGCTGCCTATGCACGCCTCTTTGCCGTAGTTGTGCCTCAGGATGAGGTAGAGGAGCGTTCGAATCCGCATGTGGCGGCCTGTTTCCGGCATCGTTTCCTCAATCGGGAAAACCACCGGCACCGGGGCTCGCAAATAGCGGCGGCCTCCGTGCCAATAGGGTCGATGCGGGGTGTGGGCTTCGAGCGCGTCAGCCATGCTCGTAGCTTAACACCCCGCGAGTCCGCGGAGAAGGTCGACTGGCCGCCTTGCGCGCCAGCCTCTGACATCTCTATCGACCGAGCCCCCTCGCCAGTTGCGCGGCGTCATGAATTTTCTTTGAGCGGACCGTCGTTGGTCGGCCGATCACGCGGCTTCGTGCGGATGCTCTCCTTGCCTGGGGCCCGAAACCCGCGTAGTTTAGCCGGCTTCGTCCGGCATGCTCCCGTTTTGGCCCCTTCCCGTGCTCACGCTCACGCCCGCCTCGGCCGGTGTCGTGCGCTGGACCTTGGCGGGTCAGCCGCGCGCTACGGTGGTCGCCAAGGCGACCTTTTCGCTGCGCCAAGACGAGCCCGCCGTCCCCACCGAGCCCGAGGAGATCGTGCGCTCGGACGAGCCCGCGAGCGGCACCGAGAGCGTGCGGCGGGCGTCCGACCTCGCGCCCCGGCTGCGCGGGGCCCGCGTGCTCGTTCGTGGACACGCTTGCGCGCCCGCGGGCAAGGCGGTCCGTAGTCTTCAGGCCCGCGTCGCGGTGTTTCGCGATGGTCAGTGGTTGATCGACAAGACCCTTCATGTCTATGGCGATCGACCGTCCCACGACGTCGAGCCCGCCCCCTTCGTACGTATGCCGCTCAACTATGAGCGCGCCGTGGGAGGCCCGGGGAACGCTGAGAACCCTGTAGGCGCCGCCGATGGCATGTTGCTCCCCAACATCTTCGACGCCCAGGGCTCCGAGCGGCCCGCCGGGTTCGGTCCCATCGCCCGAACCTGGAAGCCTCGGTCGGACTGGGCCTCTCCGGGGGGCCCGCCGGAGGCGCCCGATGTCTCGGACAATTTCAACCTGGACTTCTTCGACCCCGCCCCGCGCGATCAAGTCTTCGACAAGATCAGGGGCGATGAGTGGATTTCTCTGGAGGGGCTGCACCCGGACCTGACCGCCGCGATGTGCTGTCTTCCAGGCTTCTCGGCGACTGCCTTTCTTGCCACGCTCGGCTCCGACAAGCCTGCGACGCGCCTCGCGCTGGCGGCGGACACGCTCCTGATTGACACGCAGCAATGGCTGGTATCCATCCTGTTTCGCGGCGATTTGCCGCTCTCCCACGGCCCTGCGACGCGCGAGGGCTTCGTCGTTCACGTGGGCCCCGAGGGGTCTGTCATCCACCTCCCGTCGAAGGCCGAGCTCGGAGAGCGCTTGTTCGGCGTTCAGGCCTCTCCAGCCGTGAAGCGAGGCGCCTTTGCAGGGGACGAGTCCACGGCGGTCGTCTCGCTGCCGGCGCTGCGGAGCGTGCCCACCCTGCCCTTCGTCGTGCCCGAGCCCGACACCGCGGTTCCCACGCCGACGCCACCGCGCCCACCCGCGTCGAGCCTACCCTTCGAGCCCACGAGCGTGTTCGACTTCGCGTCGCTGCCCTCACGTCCGCCCCCTGCGGCGGTGACGATCGACGACAGTGAGACGCTCCCTCCGCCCTCCGCGACGCCCCTCATCGACGACAGCGAGACGCTGCCTCCGGTGTCGTTGGTCGCCATCGTCGAGGACAGCGAGACGGCGCCACCCCTGTCGATTTCGCCGCTCGTCGACGAGATTTCCGCGGTGCTCGACGAAGAGAGCACGGCGGCCACCTTGCGCCCGCCACCGCGCGACGGGGAGCCGCCCCCTATCGTGCTCCTGCAATCCCCGCGTGCGCCGGTGTTCGACGACTTGGAGCCCCCGACCGAGACCCTGCTTCCGGTCCCCAGCCCCCCGTCGATTCCGCCTTCGATTCCCGAGGTTTCTCTGGCCCCTGCCGGGTCCACGGCGCCGCCCGAGCCCACGGTACCTCCACCCTCGTTGACCTCGGAGAAGGGCGTGCGCGGGCTGCTCGTGGCGCGCCTCGCGCGGGGCGAAGCGGTGTTCGATCTCGACCTCGCTGGGGCCGTGCTCGACGGCCTCGACCTGCGTGGCGCGACGCTGAGCCACCTCGATTTGGCGGGCGCGAGCCTGATCGACGCGAACCTCGAAGGCGTGGCGATGGACAGCGTGAGCTTACGCGGAGCCGATCTCAGCGGCGCGAACCTCAAGGGCGCGGACCTCTGCGGAGCCGATCTTTCAAGGACGATTTTGACAAAAGCCGATCTGGACGGGGCGACCCTCTCGGGGGCGGATTTGTCGCACGCGAAGGGCGAAGGCGTGAACCTGCGCGCCGCGTCGCTCGATCGCGCGGATCTGCGTCAGGCGCGCTTGAGCGACGCTGTGCTCGACGAGGCGAGCCTCGAGGGCGCCTCGGGCAGCCAGGTGGATTTGTCGGGGTCGAGCCTTGTGCAAGGAAAATTGCGCGACGCGACGCTGCGTGGGGCACGCCTGCGCGGGGCCCGTTTGGAGGGCTGCGATCTGCGAGGCGCGGACCTCCGCGACGCGGATTTGACCGGCGCAACGGTGAGCGAGGGGGGCCTCGACGGTGCGCGCACCGCGGGAGCACGGCTCGGCGACCTCGGCTCGGCCGAACGCTGACAGAACAAAAATACACGGTCTTTTCGGCTGATTCGGGGCGTGTACTATCGGTGGGCCCACGCCTGCCCCGAAGGAGCCCGTCGTCATGAACGAGATCACGATTTCCGGTGGTGCCCTGCCGGCCTCCGCTCACGTGCTTGGATTCCACGGAGTCGAGGGGATATCGCGGCCCTACGCCATCGAGATCTTCTTCTCGGTTCGCGGCCCCGACGCGGAGGTCTTCGACCCGCACGACTCGGTCGGCGCCAAGGCGTGCCTCACCATCGATCGCAAGAGCGAGCGCGAAATCCCGTTCCTGTTCTCGGGCATCTTCGGCACCGTCGAGCTGCTCCATGAGACCGCCGGCTTCACCCTGGGGCGCGCCGTCCTCGTGCCGCGGCTGCAACTGCTGACGCTGTCGAAGCACAGCCGCATCTTCACGAGGCAGTCGTTCACCGACGTGCTCAAAACCATCCTGGAAGACAACGGCCTCACGAGCGACGACTACCAAATGCGCCTCGGAAAATACGAGACCGAGGAGCACATCTGCCAATACCGCGAGAGCGATTTCGACTTCATTTCCCGGTGGATGGAGCGAGAAGGCATCTACTATTTCTTCGAGCACACCGACGCCGGCGAAAAGCTCATCTTCTGTGACAACATCGCCTACGAGCGCGACCCGGTGGGGCAGCCCGTCATCTACGCGCCGGACTTCGGCGGCGATTTCAGCGGTAGCGCCAGCCTGCGCACGTTCACGAGCCGCCACGCCACGCTGCCCGCCGTGGTCAAGCTCAAGGACTACGACTACGCGCGGCCCAACCTCAAGGTGCAGGGCTCGGCCCGCGTGTCGTCGAGCGGGGTGGGTGAGGTCAGCCTGTACGGCGAGCGTTTTTTCACGCCCGCCGCCGGAGACCGTTTGGCCAAGCTGCGCGCCGAGGAGCTCTTGGCGCGGCAGATCGTGTTTCACGCGACGGGCAATCGCCTCTGGCTCCGTCCGGGCTACGTCTTCGAGCTGGAAGACCACCCGCGCCCCGCCTGGAACGATGCCTATCTCACGATCGAGGCCCACCACTACGGCAATCAGAGCGCGGGAGAGGCCTTTGGCGAGCTGATGGAGCTGCCGTTCAAAGAGCTCTATCACGTCGAGCTCTCGGCGATCCCGGCCAAGGTGCAGTTTCGCGCCGAGACACGCGTCCACTGGCCCCGCATCTACGGCTACGAAAATGGCACCATCGAAGGGCCGGCCGACAGCGAATACGCGCAGATCGACGAACAAGGCCGCTACAACGTGAAGTTCAAGTTCGACGAGACCTCGCTCAAGGGCACCGGGGCCTCCACCTTCGTGCGCATGATGCAGCCCCACGGCGGCGGCATCGAGGGCTTCCACTTCCCCCTGCGCAAACACACCGAGATCGTCTTGGCCTTCTTGGGCGGTGATCCGGACAGGCCAGTCATCTCGGGCGTGGTGCCCAACGCCCTCACGCCGAGCCCGGTGACAAGCGGCAACCATACAAAGAACGTGATCCAGACCGGCGCGCGCAACCGCCTCGAACTGGAAGACTCGACGGGACAGGAGCGCATCACCCTGTCGACTCCCTACTCCAACACCTACCTGCGCATGGGCTCGCCCAACGCCGATCACGAGCTGATCGTAAAGACCGATGACAATACGTTGCTCGACGCTGGTAAGAACTTCGATCTGACCGTCGGCCAAAACGGCGGTGGGAGCTGGAACGCCACCATCAAGGACGACTGGATTACCCATGTCCAGAGCGGCAAGCACGAGCTGTGGGTCGACGCCGGAACGTCCTTGACGACCATCGAGGGTGACAAGACCGTCCACGTAAAAACAGGCAATCTGCAGACAGACGTGGACACTGGCTGGTGCAAGACGACGGTCGAGGGCGACACCACGACGCACGTCAAGACCGGCAACTACACCGTCACCATCGACACGGGCAACACCCTGATCGACACCGCCAGCGGCACGACCGACATCAAGAGCAAAGGTAAGATTACGGTCGATACCCAGGACGCGATGGAGATCAAGGTCAAGAGCGACCTGACCGAGACCATCGACGGCAGCTACGTGGGCGAAATCAAGGGCGCCCAGCAGCTCTCCACCCACGGGCCCTTTGGTTGGATCTACAAGTCGACGAACATCAACGTCACCTACGGCGTCAAGTCCGACACCTTCCTCGGCCTCTCGAACACGAACCAGGTCGGCGTGTCGATTGGCACCTTCGTCGGCGCCAAGGTGGTGCTCGAAGCGTCCGGCATTTTCAGCGCCACCTACGCGTACAAGCTCGAAATCGCCGGTGGCGTGTCGCTACAGTTCAAGTACGGCGCGGCCCTCATCATCAACAGCGCCGTCGAGCTGACCGTCAAACCCACGTCGATCGAGACGGGCGCCGCCAAGATATCCCAGCTCCCCACCAAGCTCGCGATGCGCGCCCTCCGTTACCACTTGTCGGGCATCCACGTCCTAAGCTGATGGCTCCATGCGCGTAATCAAGCCCCAGCGGCTCTCGGTGCTACAACGCGTCTTCGAGGTCCAGGGCGAGCGCCGCCTGTGCCTCGTCGTCGCGGCCTATTTGCCCTTCGAAGCGCCCGAGGTGCCCCTGCCCGAAGCCTCCATGTGGCAGGTCGTTCCAAAGCAGTTGGGGCGCGATGCGGCGCTCGACGAGGTCCTGCCCAAGCCCCGCGGCGAGGTCTTGATGTTCGGCACGGCCTACGCGCCCGGCGGCGTCCCGCGGCCGGCATTTCAAGTGCGCGTGCAGGTGGGCGCCATCGACAAGGTGGCCTATGTGGTGGGCCAGCGCCGTTGGTCGCTCGGCGGCTCGTCCGACCCCGAGCCCCTCACGTCACTGCAGCTCGGTTGGGACAAGGCGTTTGGGGGCAAGGGCGTCGCCGCGAACCCGCTCGGTGTCGGCGCCGCGCCCATCGAACAGGACGGCAAGAAGGTCCATCCCTTGCCGCAAATCGAAGACCCCAAGCACCTCATCAAGGCCCCGGACGACAAGCCTGCTCCCTGGGCCTTTGGCGCCCTCGACCCGATGTGGCCCGCGCGAAAGGAGCACGCGGGCACCTACGACCAGGCCTGGTTGGAGCAAGATTTTCCGGGTTTTGCGCGGGATCTGCACCCCGACTACTTCATGGTAGCTCCCCTCGATCAGCGCCTCCCCGGCTTCTTCGCGGGGGGTGAGCCCATCCTGTGCGAGAACCTCCATGAAGGCGGGACGACGTTGGAGAGCCGCGTGACGACGCTCGTCGCCAAGTGCTTCGTGGCAAAAACGACGCTCCAGGGAGACACGTTCGAGGAGGTCGGCATGCGCCTCGACACCATCGTGCTCCTACCCAATGTGCGCCGCCAAATCGCGCTGTTTCGCGGGGTCGTCGGAGTGAAGGAGGCAGACGGCGCCGACGTCTCTTGCCTTGTCGCCGCCCTGGAGTCGCGCGACGCGCCGCGCACGCTCGAGCACTACCGCACCGTCTACACAGACCGCCTCGACAAGAAGAAAGGCCTGCTCGTCGCGCTGCGGGAGGGAGATCTGCTGCCGCCCGTCGACAAGACCGAGCAAAAGCGGCTCGACGAGAAGCCCAATGACATGGAAGAGCTGTTGACGCGCGAGGGCATCTTCGAAAAGCGCGCGCGTGAGAAGGCCCAACGCGAGCTCGACAAGATGCGCTTGAGCCTGCATGTGCTGGGCATCGATCCCGACGAGAAGGGCATCGCGAAGCAGGTCCCTCCGCCCGAGGAGGCGCCCGATTTCGACAACCTACCTGCCTATATCGAGAAGGTCCAAGCGGAGGCCGACCGCATCGAACAAGAGGCCAAAGCCAAACAGGAAGAGGCCCTCGAAAACGCGCGTAAGAGCCTGGCCGAGCAGGGCGTCGACCTCGACGAGGCCATGGAAAAGGGCAAGAAGGAGGGCGCCGGGCCGCCGAAGTTTCGCGCCGAGGCGCACCTCGAAGCGATGCGCGAGACCGCCCGAGCGTCCCGCGCGATGGGCGCTGAGATGCAGGAGCTGGAGGCGCAAATCGAAGATCCTGCCTTCCAGCAAAAGCTCTTTCAGATGGAGCAGACACAACTGCTCACCTACCGCACAATTGCCCATCTGCAGTTGGAGGCGCCGCTGCCCGACGACGACACGCGCACCTCGCAACGGGCCCGGGTTCAGGCCGCTATCACGGCCGAAGAGCCCATGACGGGCTGGGATCTTACCGGCGCCGACCTGTCCCGGCTCGACCTTTCCAAAGCTGTATTCCGCGACGCGCTGCTGGAACGAGCCGACTTCACGGGGGCGACGCTCGACGGCGCGGACTTCGAAGGTGCGGTGTTGGCCCGCGCTCGTCTCGACGGCGTCAAGGCGCGGGCGGCGCGCTTCGTGCGGGCCAACATGGGGGAGAGCACGGCGCGCGGTGCCTTCTTCGACGATGCCAATTTCGAGAAAGCGGTGCTCATGCGCGCTACGCTCGACAACGCGTCTTTCGCAAGGGCCCAGTTGACGGGAGCCGATCTGTTCGAGACGAGCCTGTCCGAGGCGAACCTCGAGGGCGTCACGGCCAACGAGGTGTTGTTCTACGAGTGCGAGCTCGACCGCGCTCGCTTCGATGGCGCCTCGCTCAAGAAGGCCACGTTTTTCCGGGCGAGCTTGCTCGAAGCTAGCTTCGCCGACGCCACCGTGGAGGGCTCGGGCTTCGTCGAGGTGCGCGCCGACAAGGTCAGTTTTGCGCGCGCCAAAGCCAACAACCTGCGCTTCGTATTGGCCTGTGGGCTGGAGGGGGCCAACTTCACGAATGCCTTGCTGGGCATGGCCACGGTCCGTGAGCTGACGCTGGTGGATGCCTGTTTCGAGGGTGTCAAAGCCGACGGCAGCGACTTCAGCGGGTCCGACATGGCGGGCGCCAACCTGCGCGGAGCGAGCCTGAGAGGGGCGCGCTTCATACGCTCCAACCTCGATCGGGCGAGCTTCGAGGGGGCGATGATGATGGAGGCGATGCTGCAGAGCGCGAAGATCCACGGCACATCGTTTTTGCGTGCCAACCTGTTTCAAGCGAACTTCATGGACGCGATAGGCGACAACCACACGAGCTTCAGCGACGCGCACCTCGCGAGGGTGTTGTTCTCGAGGCGGCGATGAACCGAGAAGAGCTCGAAAAAGCTGTCCGAGACGCAGACCCCATCCTGGGCGTCGAGCTGAACGGGCTCGACCTCAAGGGGGCAGACCTGTCGGGCGCGATGTTCGAGAAGGTGAGCTTTCGAGGCGCCGAGCTGCAAGGCGCGAAGCTCGCCGAGTCGATGTTCTCGGCCTGTTGCTTCGATGGCGCACACCTCGAAAAGGCGCGCATGCGCCACGCGGTGTTCGATCAATGCACGTTCCTCGGCGCGCACCTCAACGAGGCCGACCTGCTCGCCGCGTGCATCACGAACTGCGATCTGTCGGAGGCAGTGCTCGACGGCGCGTCGCTCATCATCACGAGCTTCGTGGGGCCGCGCCTGGCGGGCACCAAGCTGCGCCGGGCCAACCTCGATCGCGCGGCGCTCGTCGACGCGGACGCACCGAACGTTGTCTTGAGCGGAGCCTTGCTCGATCGCACGGTGATGGCGAAGACCAACCTTGCCACGGCCGATCTCAGCGGCGCTCGCTTTTTGCAGACGATTTTGATCGGCGGCAGCCTCGCGGGACAGAAGCTCGCGGGCATGGACCTCACGCTCGCGCAGCTCACCGAGGTCGACCTGACGGGGGCCGATCTCAGCGACGCGACGCTCACGCAAACGAACTTCACGAAGGGCAAACTCGCGGGCGTCAACTTCAACGGCGCGCGCCTCGAACGCGCGTTGTTCGTGGAGGCCGACGCCGAGAACGCCACGTTCGTGAAGGCCAAGCTCGAACAAGCGCTGTTCGTGCAGACCAAGCTCGATGGCGCAAACCTGTCAGAAACCAGCCTCTATCAAGCGATTTTCAAGAACGCGAGCTGCGTCGGCACGACCTTCACGAGGTCCGATCTCACCTACGCGGACTTCACGCACGCCGACATTCGCCG
>CAYLJT010000289.1:0-9740 GCA_964383995.1 uncultured Polyangiaceae bacterium | reverse complement strand
CCAATACGCCGCCCCCGAGCAGGCCCTCATGGAGCCCGTGGATCGGCGCGCCGACCTCTGGGCCATCGGCACGATCCTCTACCAATTTCTTACCGGTAAGCTGCCCTACGAAGGCAAGAACGACGTCGAGACCCTCCTTGCGCTCACGTCGAAGCGGCCTCCGGCGCCCCTTCCACCTCACGTCCCGCAGGCCCTCGCGGACATCGTGATGTGCGCGCTCTGCCCGGATCCCGAGGGTCGCTTCGCCACCGCCCTCGACATGCAACACGCGCTCGAGCTGGCGTTAACGGCGCCCACCAACGCCTCCGACGTCGCGGTGCTCATGCGCATGTACCTCTCCGAGCGCTCGGAGTCGCGCCGCCGGGACATCGAAGAGGCCCTCGCCGAAGCCAACGCGCGCGACGGCTATCCGGCCGCCAACGCGGCACCGATTGGGCTGGGCGAGCCGATGGCGCCGGCGGCCGCGCCGGGGCCCATCGAAGACAACGTTCCTACCCGCACACGACCCGACGACGTGCTCTCGACGCGCCACTGGGTCCTGCTCTTCTTGGCCGCCATCGTGCCCATCGTGGTCTGGGCTCTGGTGGTCGCCATTCTGCTTGGCGCGGCTTGATCCCCGATGGTCACCGAACAATCATGGGCGCTCCGATGAACCCTGGCGATGAACCCGACGACGACGAGGAGACCCGCCTCGCGCCGGGCCGCTCGCTTGTCTCGGACGACCTGCGCCGACAGGCCGAGTCCCAAGGAATCGGCCTCAAGCAGCCCGCCTTGCCGCGCTTTGGCTCCGACGACTTCGGCGAATCGGCCCCCGATTTCACGCAGCCGATGGCCCGCGTCGTGGTCGCCCCGCACCTGGCCGTCCCACCCCAAGCGGCCCAACGCCCCGCGGCTCGCCCGCCCTCCGTGCCGCCTCCGCCTCCCCCGGGCTACCCGCCTGCGCCCCAACCCCCACCCACGGCGGCCTACCCGCCGCAGCAAGCTTACGCGCCGCCGCAACAGCGCTATTCGCCTCCGCCCGCCTACCCACAGGCCTACGCGCCACCGCAGCGCCCGCCTTCGGTTCCACCTCCTCCCCCGGCCTACGCCCAAGCCCAGCGGCCGCCGTCGATCCCACCGCCCGGCTACCCCGCGGCGCCGCGGCCACCTTCCATTCCACCGCCTCCCCCGGCGTCCGTGCCGCCTGACCTCTTGATCCCGGCCAGCACGGTCGCCGCACAGACACCGCAAATCGTGGTCATGGCCTTGATTCTGTCCGGCATTCTGACCCTGTCCGGCGTGCTGGTGCTCATCTACCTAGGCTACGCCGGCTACTACTGACTGGGACCGCGCGGATCCATGCCAGTCTGCGCCACGCAACCGTTAATCGAAGCACAGGGCCGATCGTCCGCGGCTCGGTCGACGGTAGGAGCCGCGTATTTCCGCGAGAATTGTCACGCGCAAAGGCGGCACGGCGGCTGCACAAAGGGGATGCCATGCGCTGGTTGAACGTCCTTGTTTTGGGTGTCGTCGTCAGTCACGTGGTCCTGGGCTGCGACGGTCAGGTCGAAATGGATCCCACCAGCACGGGCGCGGGTGGAGGCTCGACAAGCAACAACAGCGCTTCTTCCAGCTCGACGTCCTCGGGCGGCTGCAGCGGCTCTGCCGCGTTTTGTGCGAGCGATTGCGGGTCGGACTACTTCCCCTTTCAACAGGTCTGCGAAGATGGCAGTTGGGTCTGTCCCCCGGGCAGCGTCGATCCGGCCGACTGCCCCCCAGGCACCTGTTGGGGAGCACCTCTCTCCTGCGAAGTTTGCGGCTCTTCGGGTTGGGGCTGCGCGCCCGACGAGAGCTGCACCGCCGGCTGCGGAGGCCTCGTGTGCGTGGCCTGCCCCGAGTCCGGATCTTACTTCAACGGCCCGTGCGCCTGCGAGTGCTCGGTCGGCGGCTTCGAGTGCGCCATCTTCCCTGGCTGCTGCCTGAGCGACAGCGACTGCAGCGGGTACGCGCGGTGCGTCGGAGACGTCTGCAAAGAGCCCGCGCCGACCGGCTGCTGGGACGACTTCGACTGCGGGCCCGACATGGTGTGCGTCGGAGCGTCCATTTGCCCCTGCCTCTACGACTGCGACGGGCTCGATGCGCCGGGTAGCTGTGTTCCAACGGGTCAAGGCGGAATGTAGCGTCAGGGAGGCCCCCTCGGCGGCGAAAGACCCAGGCGGTTGGCCCATTTTCGTGGGCTCGCTATCCTGCAGCGCGGAGCCTCCCTGTGATCTTCGAGCCCCTTACCCTTTCAGGCGTCACCTTCGCGAACCGCGTGCTCCGCTCCTCGCTCGGGGGTCGGATGGCCAACTACGACGGCTCCGTCACCAGCGTCTGGAAGAACTTCGAGAAGCGCTTCGGCGAGGGCGGCGTGGGCGGGATCATCTCCACGACGCTCAACGTCAACGGCACCCGCAAGTCTCCCCTCGAATACCCGCCGCTGTGCGACGACAAATACGTCCCCCGCCTGAAGCGCTACATCGCCGAGATCCGCGCCACCGGCTGCCGCTACATCATCCAGATTGGCGACCCCGGCTACGCCACGCAGACGAGCCTGTTCTCCCAAGAAAAAGACGGCAGCGCGCCCTCCCCCGGCCTCGATCTGATCTACGGCTACCGGGGCGAGCACTACGCGATGTCCGAGACAGACATCCAGCAGGCCATCCAAGAGTTCGCCTGCGCGGCAAGACGCGTGCGCGAGACCGGGGCAGACGGCGTGGAGGTCACCGCGTCGAAGGGCTATTTGATCCACCAGTTCTTGAGCCCTGCCACCAACCGCCGGAAAGACGACTGGGGAGGCAGCCACGAGAAGCGTGCGCGTTTCCTGGAGGAGGTCGTGCGCGCCGTACGCAAGGCGGCTGGAGACGACTTCCTGTTTGGCGTACGCCTTTGTGCCGCCGACTTCATGCACCAACCGGTCAACCTGCGCTTCCCGCTCTTCGCACGCCGCAAGGGCAACGATCTGCCCGAGACCCTCGACCACGGCAAGCGCTTGAAGGCCCTGGGGGTCGACTACCTGCACATCGATTCGGGCTTTGGTTTCCCCCACCCGCGCGTCACCCCGGGCGACTTTCCGTTCGAAGAGATCCGCATGTTCGTGGACACCTGCCGGCACCTCGGCGGCAAGGCCCTGGTGCGCGCGATGTTGTTCAACGCCGTGCCCGGCCCCGTGGGCAGATGGCTGTTCTCCATCGGCTGGCACTACCAAGAGGGCATCAACCTCGACTACGCCCGGGCCTTCAAGAAGGAGCTCGATCTACCCATCATCGCCAACGGCGGCTTTCAACACCAGAGCGCCATCGACGGCGCGTTGAAGGAGGGTGCCTGTGACCTGGTGGCCGTAGCGCGCGCGCTGCTTGCCAACCCCGATCTCGTCAAAGACTTCAAAGCTGGCAAAGAGGTTCCCGACAACCCGTGCACCTATTGCAACCGCTGCGCAGGGCGCACGGCGGCGTTTCCCTTGGGCTGCTACGAGCCCAAGCGCTTTGCGTCGACGGAGGCGATGGAAGCGCAGATCATGGCTTGGAACCGCTCGGACGTGTGAAGGCCCGCGCGAGCTCGGCATGCACGCTGGCGGCGCGCGTGCGAATCGCCTCCCAGCGTTCGAGCCGAATGTCGTCCGAGACAAACAGGCTGCTCACCAGCCCCGCGGCGAAGGCCCCGGCTTCCAGGTGCGCCACCACGTTTTCGGGCGTGACGCCGGCGGTCGGCACAATGCGCAAGAAGGGCAGCGGACCGAGCACTTGACGCAGCCACCCGGGGCCCCGAGGCCGGGGCTGGAAAGAGCTTTTGGAGTTGCGCGCCCGCGCGCTGGGCGCGGACCATCTCGGTCGGCGTGGCGCAACCAGGAACGCACACCACGTCCAGGTCGAGGCAAGCCTGAATCACCACCTCGTCGACGATGGGAGACACCACGAAACGGGCCCCCGCGTCCACCACGCGCTTGACGTCGTCGGTGGTAAGGACCGTGCCCGCGCCGACGAGCACCTTGCCATCGGAGGAGAGCCTGGCGATGAGCTTGTGCGCGTCGGGGACGCCGAGCGTGACCTCCACGACCTGGAATCCACCATCGATGGCAGCCAGCATCGCCGATTCGGCCTGGGCGGCGTCGGGCCAGCGCAGGATGGCCATGACGCGGGCTTCGCGGATGCGCTCGAGGGTGGCGGAGACGGTGGACATGGCTCGAAGGTAGTCGAAGCGGAGCCCAGCTTGCAAGGCTCCCGCGAGCCTTCCGCGGGTTTGCGCTCGACGCCTGACGCGGTCGCGTCTCAGTGAAGCTCGCCCGCCAAGCGCAACATGCCCGCGGGCACGCCAACGTAGCGGTTTGCGCCGCAATAGACCGTCAACGATCCCGCCACGCGCGCGGCCTTGCCCCTCCGCGCGAGGGACAGCGCCACGCTCACGGGCTCGGCGCCACAACCCCCACCTTGCCAGGCAGGCGCGGCGAGCTCCGCCGTGTACAAGGTCAGGTCGGCCTCTGGAAAGATCTCGACCTTGCCCGCGGCGTTCCAGGTGGTTTCGGGGTCGAACAGGCCCAGCGTGTCGCCCTTGAGCGACAGCGTCACGGTCAGATCCGACGATCCTGCCGCCGCGACGAGCGCGACGTTGGCCTCCCCTCGGATGTCCATCGCCAGGGTGCCTTGCAACGTGGTCCCGGTCTCGACGGGGCTCACCGTCTCGTCGTTCGAGCAGGCGGTAAGCGCAAAGCTTGCCACGATGCAAAATAGGCCGATGCTCGCGTGCGTCTTCATCGGCACAGCTCCGGGGTCACGTTGAGGGCCCTCGCGGCGGCGTGCGCCGTGGCTTCGTCGCCTTCCACAATCTGGAATGTCCAGGTGGTCTCCTCCCCGGCGGGGGCCGTGTCGTCGTGGAACAAAACGTCGGGATCGGCCGTCTCGATGCGCGCGCCGACGTGCACCTTGCCTTGGTCTTTGATGACGTAATAGCCGCCGCCGAGACCGATCAAGCCATCCTGCAAGGCTAGGTCGAAGTGCTCGAAGGCAAAGGCCTCGCGCGGCACGTGGACGGGCTGGTCGGCGAGGCCAGGTGTATAGACAATATCGCCGGGTGTACCTGGAAAGCGAGCGCTCAAGAGCCGCTCGTCGCCGGCCGAAAACTGGATCTCGAGCTCGTAGTGACCTGGACCGAGCAGGCTCCACCGTTGCGTGGCCGTTCGGTCTCCCGATTCGACGAGCACCTCGAAGGGCGCCGTTGTCTCGGGCGCGGCCGGCGGTGGCGTGGCGTTTTGCGCGACCGTGGCCGTGGCGGTATCGATGCACAGGCTCGAGGCGCCGAGGGCCTCCTTCGACCGTCGCAGGACAGCGCGCGCGATGCGCAATATCTCGGTGAAGTGAGCAATGGCGTATTCGATCTCGCCGCGAAACGGGTTGATGCCCGTGCCGTCGGTCACTTGGCCCAGGGCGAGCAGACGGTAGGCACCGTCCAGATCTTCCGTGGCGTCGATGCCAGCCGCCGCGGCGGCCACCTCCGCCGCGAGCAGCTCGCGATGCGCGAGCGCACCGAGGGTTCGCACGTCGTTGTCGCGCTCGTCCTTCCACCACAAACCGCTGCCTCCGAGCCAGCGGTAGATGCCGTCGGTGCTGCCGGGTTGCCAAGTGCCGTCGAGCAAGGGAGGTGGCTCGACGGGCGTGACCAAGGTCGCGATGTCCGCGACGTACTTAGACACGGTGGTGATCTGGTAGCCCGCGGCCTCCAGGTCGGAAAGGGAAGCCTCGGTCTCGGCCAGGGCCTCGGGGCTGGTCTTGAATTTGTCGACGATGTACGGGTCGTAGTCGCCCGTCGCCAACAGCTCGCCGTCGTCGACAAACCAAAAATTGACCGAGACATTGTCGCCGCCCGCGCTGAAGGAGAGCCCGCGCGAGGTGAGCATTTGCCCGGGACCAAACTGGTAGAGCGGCGCGGGCTCCACGGCGTCGCCCTGCAGAAACGAGAACAGGTTCTTTGGAAAGATCAAAGTCTCGTAGCCCGTTTGTGCCATGGCCTCGGCCATGCCAGGGCCCGCCTGCCCCTCTTGGCAGAACACCGCCTTGCCCAGCGTAACGCCGTGCTTTTCGAACGTTTGTCGGGTAAGTGCTTGGGACCTTTGCCAGTCGGCCGGTGGGTAGGCCATGAACAGCGAGTCGCCGTAGTGGAAGCTCATCACCTCGATCTGCCCTGAGGTAGACAGCGTGCGGAGCTTGTCGAGCACGCCGGGGTGACGCTCGGCCATCACGTCGAGCATGTAACCTTGCAGCTCGATGTTGCTTCCCCAGGTGGGGTGGGCCAGAAAGAGGTCGAGCACGGGCTCGAAGCTCTGCACCACGATGGCGTCCTCGACCTCGATGGCGGTTTTGTCGATGGCGGGGTCGGGGGTAGAAAAGAAGCCCACAAGACCGCCAGCCACATACTGGACGTTGAAGTGCATGACCGACAACGCGTAGTTGCGGTCGGCCGCCCGGGCAGGCAGACACACCGCGGACGCCAACAATCCGGCCGCGGCCGCGATCAAGGGTCGTCGAAGGGACATGGGGAAGAGCTATCACGTGGGGCGTCGAAAAGGAACCCCGTCCGCGGACGTCCGGACCTTGTTCGAGGGACGCGCGGCGGACCTGAAAAGGCGACGCGTCCGAGCCACCTCAGGGCTTGCCAGCGGCAAGAAGCAGCGCCTACGATAGCTGCGTGCTTGCCTTCCCCCTCTCCGTTCGGCCGGCCCAAAGACCGCCCAACGCCTTCGTCACGCGACAACCGTCCCAGCCCTTGGGTCGAATGCCGTGACCTGGAAGGAAGCCCTGCGCGAACTTGGTATCGCGAGCGCGGCGGACAAGGCCGCGGTCCGCAAGGCCTATTTGCGAGTCCTCAAGACCCGATCACCGGAGCGCGACCCGGAAGGTTTCATGCGCCTGCGCGAGGCGTACGAGATGGTCTCTCGGGCCGCGGTAAGCGCGGCCTTCGTGGAGGCCGTCAAGGCCGAACGTTCAGCGCGGGCACCGTCCGACGGCGGGGAGGAGCGCGCAGCGAAGAAGCCTGCTGCCGAGCCCGCCGTTGCGCCCGCCAAAGTCGAGAAGGCTCGACCATCGGACAAGGCCGATGGCGGCAAGACGGACACCGACCAGGCGAACCCGAAGGACACCGACCAGGCCAACCCGAAGGACACCGACCAGGCCAACCCGAAGGACACCGACCAGGCCAACCCGAAGGACACCGACAGGACTGACGCCGACCAGACAGCCGCCGACCAGAAGGACACCGACCAGAAGGACACCGACCAGAAGGACGCCGACCAGAAGGACGCCGACCAGAAAGACACCGACCAGAAAGACACCGACCAGAAGGACGCCGACCAGAAAGACGCCGACCAGAAAGACGCCGACCAGAAAGACACCGACCACGACGACGAAGCGGACGAGCCGGAAAGCCGATCTTCGGGGACGGAGGACCCGCAGATTGCCGTCAGTCGCGCCGCCGCCGACCCGAGCCAAGCGTCGAGAAACCTTGCCATCCTCCTCCTCGACCATTTCGCGGCGCGCGAGGCCCAGGGTCAAGCCACGACGGATCTACTTCCGCAGGGGGTCGCGACGCTTCTAACCATGATCGAGGCGGGCATGTGGGACCTTGCCTGGCCCCTGGCCATCGCCCTCGATCATGCCGCGCGCGGCTCGGCCAATCCGCTCAAAGCCTTTCGTGGGTCGGCGCGCTGGATCTTGACGAGCGAGCTTTGGGCGGTGCGCGATTGGCTGCCACTGGACCTCTTTCCTCCCTTGGCCCATGCCATTCGTGAAAACGACTTCGAGTATGCAAGGTGGTACTTTTGGGCGCGAGCCGGCGCCGAGCCGCATCGCTTCGATTGGGTAGGATGGGCCATCATGAAGGGCGCGCCGACCCTAGGAAAAACGCTCCGCATCACCGCCCGGCCAGCTCTGCCCGTCCCGAAACAGGCTTCGAAGGCGCAGGTGAACGGGTTCTTCGGCGCCCTGCTTGCCCTGATGATCATCGGCGGGATCGTGCAGGCGATCAACGAACCGGAGCGCCCTTCGCGCTCCACGACGGTCCAACCGACCCACGCACCCCCCGCGAAGTCGACCTGGAAGGCCCCCCCGCCGCCACCGTCTGCTTCGGCAAAAGCGGTTCCTGCGCCGTCGGCGTCGCAGGTGCGGAAGGCGCCTGAGAAGTGAGTGGCGAAAGGCGCAGGCGTCGCAGCAAACCTTTGACCCCAGCCCGCCGTCGGACAACGAACGTGCGCTTCCACCCCAAGAGCGCTTGAGGTAAGAAACCCCATGGCTGCCCCCCGAATCACCGTTCCTGAACCCCGTCGCCGCGCCCCTTCGTCGCCCACGCCGACCGCCAAACCGCAAGGTCGAAACGGATGTGTGGTCCTCGTCCCCGTAGGTCGCTACATCGAGCCGGCCTGCGAAAAAGGGCTCAGCGCGCTGGAAGCCGCGGGCTACACGGTGCGCCGCATCTGGGGCCACTCGGACATCGCGCGCGGCCGCAGCGTGATCGCCACCGAGGCCCTCGCCGACGGCTTCGAGGAACTGATGTGGATTGACTCGGACGTGGTGTTCGAGGTTGCCGACGTGGACCGCCTGAGAAGCCACAAGCTCCCGTTCGTGGGTGGCGTCTACCCGGTCAAGGGCCGGAGGCGCATCGCGATGACGCTCTTGACGCGCCCGGCAACCGTGCAGTTTGGGGAGGGCGGCGGCTTGTTGGAGGTCAAGCACCTTGCCACCGGCTTCATGCTCACCCACCGCAGCGTTTACGAGAAGATGGCTTCTTTTCACCGCCTCCCCGTGTGCCGCGGCGAGAAGCCCTGCGGCATCGTGCCCTACTTTCTGTCGGTCATCATCGAAGAGGACGGCAAACCGAGCTACCTCGGCGAAGACTTCTCCTTCTGCTGGCGCGCGCGCGAAGCGGGTATTCAGGTGTTCGCGGACACCACCTTTCGTCTCGGACACGTCGGGTCGTACACCTACTCTTGGGAAGACGCGGGCAGCGCGCCGAAGCGTGGGCCGTCGTACAAGCTTCGCATCGAGTAGGGGGTCGGGCGCCGCCTTGGCGGCATGACAGACCGATGCATGTCTCAGACAGACGTCGCCATGTCCGACGCCTACGACCCAAGTTCACACGGCCAACTTGCCGTTACCACACCCCGCGCCATCTTCCGCTAGGTCGCTCCGCTGTCACGTACTAGACACGCCGCGGCGTGTGGTCCACCAGTTGCCTGGGCGCCCGCGCATGAACAATCAACGCAGTTGCAAAGCCTCCCTCCGTGAGCTCTTCGTCCTCTTCGCAGCCACCAGCTTGCTCCTCGGAGCCTGCGGTTCCGAAGGTCCGGCGGGACCGCCAGGTGAAGACGGAATGGACGGAATCCAAGGTTTGCCTGGTGAAGATGGCGCGAACGGAATGAATGGGCAGGAAGGGGCGGACGGAGTCAATGGACTACTCGGACCTCCTGGCCGGTCGTGCTGGGACGTTGTCGCGGACGGACACTGTGACCTGGAGGCAGAGGACCTGAACGACGATGGTACCTGTAGCGCCTTGGACTGTCAGGGTGTGCCTGGACCGCAAGGAGCGACTGGGGCAACCGGCGCGACAGGCCCGGGCGGCCCGATGGGCGCAACCGGCGCCTCGGGCGCCGCAGGCCCGGCCGGGCCCCAAGGGCCTCAAGGACCCGCTGGACCGCAAGGCGCAACCGGCGCCCAAGGTTCCCAAGGACCCGCTGGACC
>CAYLJT010000288.1:0-9748 GCA_964383995.1 uncultured Polyangiaceae bacterium | reverse complement strand
GCGGCCGCGTACTGCCGATCGGTGGTCTCAAAGAAAAGGTGCTCGCGGCTCACCGCGCGGGCATCAAGCGCATCGTGGTTCCCGAGCGCAATCGTCCGGATCTCGAAGAGGTGCCGAAGGAGGTGCTCGACGAGCTCGAGTTCTTCTTCGTGAGCCACATGGAGCAGGTGCTCGAAGCGGCCCTCGAGCGCATGCCCGACCCCGCCCAGCCCGTCGACGACGCCGCAAAAGAAGCCGGAAAAGACGCGGACAAGCCCGCCACCGCGAGCAACTGAGCCGATGAGGGCACGCGCCTCGGGACGAAACCACCGTCCCTCGTGATAGCCTGGATGCCTATCGATGAGGCCGTGCCCTAACTGTTCCTGGCCCCTCCAAGACACCGACGCGACCTGCAACATGTGCGGTGCAAGTGTGGGCGGTGGCTCCCCACCCCGCGCCGCACCCCCCGCGGGCCCACCGGCGTACGCGCCGCCCGCGGCCCCGCAAGCCTACGCGCCGCCCGCGGGTCCGCCGGCGTACGCGCCACCACCGCAACCCATGGGGGGTGGCTTTGGCGCGGCTCCTCCGCCCATGGCGCCGCCGCGCGCTGCGCCGCCTGCGCCGCCTCCGCCCGTCATGGGGGGCGGTGGCGGAGGCTTTGCCGGCGGCGGGTTTGGCGCCGTAGCGCCGCCTCCGATGGTCTCCGGCGGCTCGGGCTTCGGGGGCGTCGCGCCGCCGCCGCCGATGCCCGCGCGTCCGGGACCGCCCATGGCACCCCCGCCCGTTGCGCCCCCGCCACCGGTCTCACCCGGTGGTTTTGGGGGTGGCGGTGGTGGCGGTGGTGGTGGTGCAGCGGTCTCCCCTTGGGCAGCCGCGGCGCCTGCGTACACGGCCAACCCCGAGCCCGTCGCGCCTCCTCCGCCCATGGCCTACGGCGGAGGCGCTGCTCCCGCCGCGGTCGGCGCCGTTCCCCCGATACCGGCCATGGCGGCGCCCTCGATGCACACCGCCGGTCCCCCCATGGCACCTCCGCCCATGGTCTCGCCGGGCGCTTTCAAGGCCCCATCGCCTGCGGCTGCGGCCGGCTCCAAGGTGCTCGTCGGCTTCTTGGTGACCTTCCACAACGAGCCCAGCGGGGCGTTTTGGCCGGTTCACAGCGGTCGTTTGCAGCTCGGTCGCCAAGGCGCGAGCGGCGTCGACGTGGGCATCGGCGACGCGAGCGCGTCGGCCCGTCACGCCAGCGTGATCGCCGACCCCACCACCGGCCAGGCGTTCGTCGAGGACGACGGATCACGAAACGGCACGTTTGTCAACGAACAACGCCTCGGCCAGGGCGAACAGCGCCAATTGCGCGACAACGACCGCATTCGTATCGGCTCCACCACCATCGTGGTGAAGCTGTTGGTCGCCTAGGATCGGGGGCGCGGCCCGAGATGGCGGGGCGTTTTCGCGCCCCTTCGACGCGCCTCGGCGCGAGCTCTCAGCCGCCGCCCGAGCCGCCAGCTCCGCCCGTGCCGCCGCCCGAGCCACCGGAGCCACCGCCGGCCCCGCCGCCGCCGCCCGCGCCGGTCGCGATGGGGTCACCGCACTTGAACAAGCCACCGACGTTCGCGCAGTTGTCCGAGACACAATCGGCGTTCGTGTTGCACTTCGAGCCAGCTTCGCACAGCGTGCAGTTGCCGCCGCAATCGACGTCGCTTTCGAGGCCGTCTTGCACGCCGTTGGCGCAGGGCTTCGGTGCTCCCGGCACGGTGCAGTCGAAGTACTCGATGACCTCGGGGTCCTCGCTCACGCCCGTAACCGGGGCCGGGTAGATCACCCGGAAGATCACGTGGCCGACGAGCTCGATACCGCCCGCGTTCGTTTCGAGCTCGGCGCGCGGCAACTTGTCCGCGACATCCGGGCACTTGTTGGCCTCGACGCTATCGAAGTGGTGGCTCTCTACGCCGTCCGCGCAGTTCACGTCGAAGGTCGAGCCTTCGCCGCCGTAGACGGTCGAGAAGGTGCCGCCGGTGACGGTCGTCTCGGGATCGGCGTCGGCGCCCGCGTCCGCGGGGTTGGGCTCGATGCCGATGGAGAACAAGTAGTCGGAGCCCGAATAGGAGCCGGTGCCGCAGGTGGAGCCGTCGGGGTTGATGATCTTGAAGGCCGCCGTGGTCAGCGGAAACGAGCCAATTTCAAGGGGCGGATCGAAGATGACCTGGCCGCCCGCGCTGAGCACACAGATGTCGAGCGCATCGCGGCTCAAGAAGCCTCCGGCAGGCGCCGAGCCCCGCCCGCGCGCACCGCAGCTCGACTCGATGTCGTTGAAGAAGCTTTGGTAACAGTTGTTGGGATCCGCGAGCCACGCGCAGAGGTTCTCGACCTGTCTGGCGCTGGAGCAGCCATGGACGGCGAGGATGGAGGGGGCGGTGATGAGGCCCGCGAGAGCGATCACGCGCGGGAGCCAGCGGTAGTGCGAACCGGCCATCATCGGAGTCTACGTCCTCGTTGAGAGATTGGGCCAAGTCCCGGCGTGAGCATCACGGCTCGCCGTAGGGGCCGGGGACAACGTACGCGTCGTCGGTGTCGGCCATGGTGAACATGCCCCAACACACGAGCTTGTTTTGGATCGCGAAGGCGAGCGCGTCCGAGACATCGGCGCGCGGCGCGAGCAGCGCCAAGTTGGAGCGCCGAACGCCCCACCAACCGGGACCGTGCTCGAGCAGCGAGCGGTGCAAATCTTCGGCGGCCTCTTGGGCCGAGCCGAGCACCGCGAGGCGCAAGCGAAGGGTGTCGTCCGGGGGATCGTTGCCGTTCGGCAGCTCGAACCAATACAGGTTTCCGCGCGCCTTCTTCACGGTCATCTTGATGCCCTGCGCGTCGAGGAAGCGCTGCAAATCGTCGGGCGTGAGCGTCTGCGTGATGGGGTGCGTGTCGATGCCTTCGCAGGCGTTGCGCGAGATTTTGAGCTCGCCGAGGCTAATCGAGGGGCCCGACTCGCCCTCCGGGCTCACGACGTATTTGTCGATGTCGAACGATGTGTCCGGGTACGAAATGCCGGATTCGAGGCCCACGCACGCCGCCGAGAGGGCGACGACGGGGACGAGCAGCAGGGCTTTTAGAGCGTCTTTGCTTCGCATGACGATTGGTAGGCCTCGGGGCGTAGCGAGTAGCGCGAATGGCACAATCCAACGAAAGGGGCCACGGGGGCAAAACCTCTGCGATGATTTTGCCGCGGATCGCCCCTCTGACCTAGAGTCCATTGCACGATGCGACCGCCCAAGCTTCCGTTGCTCTTGGTTTTGGCCTCCGGTCTGGCCCTTTCTGCCGGAGTTTTAGGCTGCGGAGGCTCGCCCACGGCGCCCGCACGCGACAACGTTTTTTATCTGCACGGGGGCGGCGTCATCGACAAAAACTACTCCTGGGAGGTGTATTTCCCGCCCCTCGATCAGGACAAAACCGAGCGCATCCCGCGCCTCGTAGGGGTGGGCGTGCTCGACGGCGACGTGCGCTTCGCGCGCCCCCTCGACTGGAGCATCCGCAGCGCCGACTACACCCCCGAGCGGCGCTTCATCTCGTATCAGTCGCCGCGGCAGTTTGTGTTTTCGATCTACGAGCGCGTCGATCCTGTTGAAGATCCGTGGTCCGACGTGCTCGACCGCTACGAGGCTGACGCGAAGGATCAAGGCTCCGAGCTGTTGGCCAAGCGCGTTCCTGTCGCCACCGCCAACGCCCAGGGGCGGGGCTACCTGCTCAAGACCACCGTCAAGTCCCGACCCGACTACAAGACCTTCTCACACGAGATCCTCGTGCGGAGCGGCGACCGCGTGCTGCTCGTTCAGGTCGTCCACCCCGAGAACATCGAGGCGCTCTCCGACGAAGTCGTGGCGGTCGTGCAGAGCATGATCGTGTATTAAGCCCGGATGGCCGGACGCACGTTCGCGATTGGTGACATCCACGGCGACGTAAAGCACCTGTTCCTGCTGATGTCGCGGCTGCCCGAGCTCGACGCCGGGGACACGTTGGTGTTCATGGGGGACTACATCGACCGCGGCCCCGACTCGGCCGAGGTCGTGGCCTATGTGCGGGAGCTACCCGCCATGACCCCCGCGAAAATCGTGACCTTGCGCGGCAACCACGAAGACTCGTGGTTGCGGGTGATCGACGAAGGTGGCTGGCCGAGCTTCGTCATGCCGCCGGGAAACGGCTGTTTCGCGGCGTTTCGTTCGTTCGAACTGCACGCCGGGCGCCCCGAGCCGGGCCCGGAGGACATTGCGCCCTTGCACCTCGGCACCTTCTTCCCACCCGAGGTGGTGACTTGGATGCGCGAGCTCTTGCACTGGTACGAGGACGATCACGCCATCTACGTTCACGCCGGCCTTCCCTTCGTCGATGGCACCTGGCCCCACCCTTCCCAGGTGGAAGATCGGGTCAAGCTGCTCTGGCTGCGCGACCGCCGTTTCTTCGAAGGTTACCGCGGAAAACGCGTCATTTTTGGGCACACGGTGACGGAGGATCTACCCCCCGAGCTGAGCCAATACACACCGGAAGATCCGACCGACCTATGGGCCGGGGTAGACGTGGTCGGCATCGACACCGGCTGCGGCAAGGGAGGATTCTTGACCGCCCTGGAGCTACCCGCGCTGCGCGTGTACGAGTCGCGTTAGGCGTTCGATCTTACCCGCCACAAACTTCGACGGGGATGCAGTAGCCCGTGTAGCAGAAACCGTCGGACTCGGCGGTGGTCCCCGTGGGGCAGGTAGGCGGAACGCTGTCGCACTCGGTAGAGCACATGCCGCCGATGACGGGGTGGCATTCGACGTCAGGAGGGCAGTTGACGTCGGGGGAGCAGGTGGCCTCGATGCACCCTGGTTGGGCGCCGCAAGGCGTGGGGGAGCCCCCAGGCGGTCCGCACGAGGGGGCCTGTCCCGTGCACGCTCCCGACGGAATCACCCCGCAAACCACTGGTTGTTCGGGCAAACAGCCGTCCTGAACCGAGACGCAGTGATGGTATTGGTAATTGACACAGTCGGCGCAAGGGCCCGGATCGCAGGTGGGGCAACAAGCGTCATCGTAGACAGGCACACAGTCGGGAAAGGCGGCCACACAAGGCACCTCGGCGAGGCCGTCGCACAGGCTCCCTCCGGCGCCGCCCGCGCCCGTGGTCGTGACGCTGGTGCTGTTGCCGGTGGACGTGGACGCCGATGTCGAAGCGTCGGTCGTGGTCGTCGCGGATGTCGCGTTGCCCGTGCCGCCAGCGCCCCCCGTTCCCGGGTCGACGACCGCGCTTCCACTGCAGGCAACCAGGAAGATAGCCCCGGGCGCGAGGCCGTAAAGCAAAGACGAAGCTCTCATGGCGGAGAGCTTACCACGACTGCTATGGAAACGGGCGGCTCCCGATCCGCGGGATGTCGCCTCAATGGCCCCTTGCGAAGGCCAAGCGCACCCCGCTACCACGGGGCGTGCTCCGCGGCCGCGTGTCTTCGGTGCAGCCCAACGGACCCTGGAGACCGCGACGAGGATCTCCCAAAAAGGCCGTTTGGATGGCGCTCTCGAAGGCCCGTCCGTCCTCGAATCTACTTGGCTGACGGACCGTGGCGAGGAGCACCTCACGCGTCCGCGGACCGAAGGGGCTCAAGGCGAGCGCACCTTCCCAGTCGTCGTCCGAGTTCTCGGCCCCAAGAAGCGCGAAAATGGCGAGGCGCGCCAGGTCCCGAACGTCCTTCGCGGCGTCGCGTGAAGCGACCCGACCATCGGTAAACGAGAGCTGGAAGACGCCGGCGCGGCTGCGCAGCACGCAACGAGCGTTAATCCCGCCATGAATGACGCCACGCGCGTGGGCCCGCGCCAGGGCTCCTGCGAGCTGAACCAAAAGGGGCAACACGCTCTCGGCATCGACGCGGCCGTCGAGGACAGCGTCGTGAAGTGAGCCATCGTCGGGGCTATCCACGACGCTGACCTCCCAAGGGCCGTCCGCAGAGCGCGCGCCCAACACCCTGGGCAACGCGGCGTGCCGAGCGTAGAGCAGCAGAGGAAGATCGGACGTCAGGTAAGACGGAGGCGGAGTGTCCGAGTCAAGCGCCGAGCGATTCCAGACATAGACGGAGGCCATCAACCCGGTAGCGGTGTTCCGGCCCTTCCAACCGAAGGCGTCCAGCCGCCCATCCGCAGAAAGTCGAGGTCGCCACAGCCTGTAATGGTGATTGGCGCAACGAACCACCATGCCGGGCCGAGGAGCGTCCGAGAGGATCGACGGAACCCGGGAGAAGATGGGATCTTCTGCTGTCTCCCGACCCAATGCACGGCGATCGACGGGAGGGGGAAACGACAACCAAGTAGCTCTGCCAGCCATACTGGCGACCGTCAGCAACGACCGCGCCAACCCCAGCGGTGGCGCTGGGTGTGGGTGGTCAGGGCTTGATGGAGCGTACGACGCGGAAACCGACGTCGGGATCGCGGATGTCCTCGCGGTCCTGGGCGCGCGCGGCGCCGCGGATCCAGACCGAGCTTGCCAGATTCCAGGCACCCCCCCGCAGCACTCTCGACACGGCCTCACCGGCTACCGACCTGTCTTTGAGCTTTGACTCCTGTTCATGCCTTCGCCAGGCAGCGTAGGGTTTGAAGGCGTCCCAACACCACTCCCACACACCGCCGGCCATATCGAGGATTCCGTCGGGCGTGGCGCCCAGAGGGTAGTGTCCGACGGGTGTACCCCGTGAAGTGATTCCATCCCAACTGTCTCGGACAGTATCTGAGCGACACCTAGTCGGCTCCCGCCGTTAACATCCGTCGCCAGCCCACATGCAGGTCGGCGGACAGCCCAAGGCTCTGCTGCACGCGCTGAAGACCCCCGACAATCGACTCCACCTCGCGAGGAGCCGGGCCAAGAGCGTGGATGGCCTTCAGGTGAACTTCGATATCTTCGCCGAGGACGAGCGCAGATGTTGCCAACGTTGCTAGGCTCCAAACGCTCCGTTCGCCGGATCTTTCGATGATGCTCTTGGCCAGTTGAAATGCCGTCTTAGCCCTGTCCTTTTCACCAAGCGTCAAGCTGATTTGCCCTACGTTGTCCGCGAGGAAGTAGGAATTGGGCTGCGCGTCGAGCACCACAGCGTAGGCGTCTCGGGCCTTCCGCAAGTCCTCTAAATTGCCGCTCTGCTTCCACCGTTCCCGGTGCAGGCGTCCGTTGAAACCGGCCATCTCGGGAAAAGCATTGTTCGCCTCCGGATCGAGAATCGCTACTCTCCTCAGTGTTTCGGACGCTCTTTCAAGTTCTCTAGCTTCGAGATATGCCAGACCCAGCTGATGCAACAAATAGATGTCCCGAGGGGCTAGTCGGAGCGCGAATTCGAATTGTTCGATGGCCGGGCGCAGTTGCCGGCTTTCAAGGTAGAGTTCAGCCAGCCTTCGATGAATCCGAAGATCAAGTAGTCGTTCGCCTGCCCGCCCCCCGGTTGCGATTTGCAGGGCACGATGAACATGTCCGACTTCGCTGATGCGCCCCGCGGTCTTAAGCCTGTCGAGGCGATTGATCCACTCACTAACCTGCGCTTCATCGAGCGGGAGGGGCTGATCGATCAACGCGGATTCAACAGTCTTGAAGTATGTTGGTACCTGCGAATCGAGCACAGTCTTGAACATCACCGGCGTGAACTTGGTTGTGGTTTCGTCGATGAGCTGGAGAAGCCTCTCTAGGCCCTCTTCGGTTTCTCCTTGGGCCGCCTGAAGCTGCTGCAACGGCTGCGGTATGTCTTCAAAACGCATACGATAGAGTACCGGAACTACGCTAGCGCTCTTTTTCGTGGCGAGTGCAGCCCCCGCGACGGCCCCCGACTCCCATAGGACCCAGGGCTTTCCTACCGAGCGGGGCGTCAAGAGGACGAAGGTTAGATCGCACTCCTTGACCGCTTCCGAGATCCACTCCAGCCAGTTTGCTCCTGGCGCGACCCCACCACGACGCGAAGAATCACTTGAATAGCGCAGCTCGATTCGGTCACCGAACGTGTCCTTAAACAGATCACGCAAGGCGTGAGCTAGCCCCCTGTCGTCGTGGGTGTGGCTTAGGAAGATTTTGGTGGACGGCGGATCCATGGATCGAGATGAACGGGTGTTTCGGCTCGCCTGCGGACGTTTTTGGGTTGGCATCGTGCGAACTTGCTCCTACGGACACCTGCCCCGACCTCAGCGCCCGCCGCCATACCACTTTCGGCGTACACAAACACCCGCTATCCTCCCCCCATGCCCGCCCCTCGCATCGCCTTTTTTGCCGCGCTTTCGCTCTTCTTCGGCCTCTCTCTCTCCGCGGCCTGCGGCAGCGATGAGGCTCCCCAGGGGGGCGATGGTGGCGATGATACGTCTTCCACGACCCACGCCACCACCTCCGCTACCACCACCTCCTCGTCGGGCATCACCTGCGATTCGGGGTTCTCCAGCAGTTGCTGCTTTGGCGACGGGGTCTGTTGCCCTTGCGCGGCGCATGGTTGCGATCCCACGAGCAGCCACGAGTCGCAAATCGTGCTTACCAATTGCCTTTGCGAGAGCGACGTCTGCGCTAAAGAGTGCCAGTCTGCTTGCGTGGGCCTCGGCATCGATGTCAGTTGCTTCGTCTGCGCGGCCAAAGAGACCGCGGACTCTTGCGCCGATCAATATGGGGCTTGCGGTGGACAACCGTCTTCCTGCGGCGCTCCGGCGGGTTGCTCCGAATGCGTCTCGTGCGCCAACTCCGGGGCTTGCTACGACACCTGGCACGCTTGCTGGTTCGATGAGGAGTGTCAGGCCGTCATGCTGTGCGCGGGGGACGGCTCGCTCGCTTCGCTCCAGGGCTGTCTGCCCGAGCACCCCAACGCCGCGCCCTTGCTCGACGCTTACCTCAACTGCGCCTATTGCAGCACTTGCTCGTCCCTCTGCCCGGACGAGAGCGCTTCCTACTGTGGCGTCGATTGAACATGCGGCAAGGTCTGTTCGCCTTCCTGTTGCTCTCTTTGTCGGCCTGCCAGCCCGAGGCCGAGGTCGTCGATTATTGCGCCCTCGAGCCCGACAACTGTCCGCCCTGTGTCTCGGACGCCGAGTGCCGCTTCTCCGGGAATCCTTGCACCGACACCGTGTATTGCGCGCACGTCGAGGCTGCGATTAGCGTTGTCCAGATCGGCTGCTCCGAGGCCCAGGAGCGCGCTTGGCCGCCCGCCGAGACGTGCGCTTGTCGCCAAAGCGCCTGCTCTTACCGCCCGGAGTAGCGTCTACCTTCCCAAGCCCGCCCAGGCCTTCTCCCGCCTCTTTTGCCTCGCGCCCTCGGCAATCTTCATCACGGCAAGGTCCCGTGTCAGGTCCGCCAACACGCCCTCGGGGAGGCCCTTCAGGTCCTCCAGGGCTCTCCCCACGAAGGCCCGCGTTTGCCTCAAAATGCAGGCCAAGAGCACGTGCGTCGCGGCGCCCGCGGGGTCCATCGCTCCGGCCTGGACGAGCTGCGCGGCGAGCCCCGCGCCGTCTTCCAACACGTCCGTCGCTGCCTTCTCTCTCACCAGGTGGCCCATCAGGTGACCCACGACCGCCGCCATCACGTGGATGTCCTCCACCGTGCGAAAGGGCTTTACATAGCGTAGATAGCCGTCGCCATCGAGGCGCTCTTCGGGGCTCACCCGCACGTCGTCGAAGCGCACCTGGGCGTGCGGGATGTCGGGTAAGAAAGGTAAGGTGGGGAGAGCGGACACGCGGACTCCCTCCCTGTCTGCGGGGATCGCTACCATCACAATCTTGGGTAGACCGTCTTCCCGTGCGCCCTCCGTCGCCG
>CAYLJT010000287.1:0-9758 GCA_964383995.1 uncultured Polyangiaceae bacterium | reverse complement strand
CCAAATAGCCCTCGCGCTCGGCGTGGGCTCAACGATTTCGATCTACACGGGCCCCGATCCGATGAACCTCACGCGAAGCTCCAGCGTGGGCATGGCCCTCAGGCCCACGTTCACGCCGAGCGGCCTGCTCGCGTTCGCGGGCGAAGGGCGCTTCGGGCAGCGCATCTACGTCGATGGAAAGCCCATTTCTCCCGATGGCATGTTCGCCTCGGCGCCCACCTTTTGCTCGAACCCCAACGGCGTGCGCGCGGTGTTCGCGGTCGGCGTCGGCAAAGACACGGACCTCGTGTCGACCGGCGAGCGGGGCGGGGGGCTGCTTCGCCTGACGCAAAATCAAGGTCGAAACAACTACCCGGCGTGCAGCCCCGATGGGCGCCTCGTGGCCTTCTTCTCCACGCGACAAAGCTCGGAGGGGCCCGGTCTCTACGTGATGCGCCTCGACGGTGGTCGTCCGAAGCGCGTGTCGACCCTACAAGGCGATTCGCTGCGCTGGGATCCCCTGCCGCCGAGCGACGTGGTGAAATCCCCCTGACCCTCGACTGGCCCATCGGGACATTCGGTCTGCACCTTGAAGCGATGCTCCGATCACGCTCTTGCACTAGTACCGTTCACGGGCGATCCTGTGCTCGAAAGGGCTCCTTTCGGTCGACCTTGCGCGAGGTCGACGGGCGAAAGGGCGCGGTCCTGTGAAAATCCTCCTCGCTGAAGACGATGATGCCGCGCGAGCCGCGTTCGTGCGCCAGCTCGTGGTGCTCGGCCACGACGTGATCGACTTCCCCGACGGAACGGAGCTCTGCGAGCACTTGCGCGGCGGCAGCGATGCCGACTTGGTCTGGTCCGACCTCGAAATGCCCTCCGCCGACGGGTTCGAGGTCATGTCGGTCGCCCACGCCTACCTGCCGAAAATCCCTATTCTCATTGTTTCGGGACACACCGACGCCGATCACTTGATGCGCGCGTTGCAAGCGGGCGCCACGGCGTTCTTGCCCAAGCCCTTCGGGCCCTCCGAGCTCAAGAGCACGCTGCGTCGGATCGAGGCCCTGCGCATCACCGAGCGCAACGAGGAGCGCGCTTGGCAGAGCCTGCGCGGCGCCGCGTTGATCTTCAACATGCCGGCCGATCTCGGCGTGGCCGCGGCCGTGGCGGCGATGATCCGCGATCACTCGAAGGCCTGCCTCGGCACGGCCGAGTGCCACGGGCTCTACATCGCGGCCCACGAGATCTTGCTCAACGCCATCGAGCACGGCTGCCTCGAGATCACCCGCGAAGAAAAGATCGAGGCGTTGTTGACCAACGTCTACGGCGAGCTCGTCGCGACGCGTCAAGTCGATCCGCGCTTCTCTGAGCGCCTCGTCAACGTGCGCGTCGCGGCGAACATCGAGTTCGGCGTCGAGGTGACGATCTCCGATCCGGGCCCCGGCTTCGATCCCACGAGCCTGCCCGACGTCTGGGACGCGGAGAACCTGTTCCTGCCCAGCGGGCGAGGCATCGTGCTC
The DNA here is from genome assembly GCA_964383995.1 of uncultured Polyangiaceae bacterium. Taxonomy (GTDB): domain Bacteria; phylum Myxococcota_A; class Polyangia; order Polyangiales; family Polyangiaceae; genus CAYLJT01. Next base: position 8,262 of record CAYLJT010000287.1, on the reverse strand, counting down.
GCCGGCTTGCACGTCGATGAGCTCAAATTCAGCGAAAACGGCCGCACCGCGCACATCACGGTCCACCGCCGCTCAACCTGAGCGCGGCCCCCTGCCGACGATCGCCGACAGCATGCGCCCGCTCCGCGCCCCGTCGCGGCGAAACGAGTGGAACGTGTCTCGGTCACACACGGTGCAGCCTGCGACATCGTCGATGGCCGCGCGCGCGACGCCCATGTCTTCGAGCTGCGCGCGCACGATGCCGCGCAGATTGGGCCACGATTTGCCGCGCGCCGGGTCGCTTCGCGCGATGGCGTTGGCGCACGACGAGGCGCCGCGGAGCTCCGCCGCGACGTCGTCTCCGGCCTCGAAACAACAGCTTTCGATGTGAGGGCCGATGGCCGCGACCATGTGCGCCGGGTCGGCTCCGAGAGCTCGCAGAGCCTCTACGCCGTGCTTCGCCGCGCCCAGCACCGTGCCGCGCCAACCGCTGTGAACCGCGGCGACCGCGCCCGAAACGGTGTCCGCGAGCAGCACCGGTACACAGTCCGCGGTGCGCACACCGCAGGCGATTTGAGCCACGGTCGTCGCGGTGATGTCGGCGTTTCGTTGCAGCACATCGGAGCGTCGCTCGGAGCCATCGAGCACCAGCACATCGACGCCGTGGACCTGGCTCGCGTGAAAGAGATGGCTCACCGGGATGCCGAGCTCGGCGGCGGCGCGCAGCTCGTTTTCCAGCACATGGGCCCGATCGTCTCCGACCCGAACCGCAAAATTGAGGCTGTCGAAGGGGGCTGGGCTCACGCCGCCGCGACGCGTGAAAAACGCGTGCGAAAAGCCAAGGGCGGTCAAAAGCGGACTTTTTCGCGCTTGCGCGCGCTGCGGGGCAGCGACCATTCGTACTTTTTTCTACAACGAAGCAGGCCTTCGCGTCGCAGTGTGGTTGTGGGGCGGGCCGTGGTATCAGTCTTTTACCCTCGCGATGGCGAAGCCCCGAACGCCCGAGCCCGACGCGTACATCGGGAAGGACCTCCTCGACGGTCAGTTCCAGATCCAACAGAAGATCGGCGCGGGCGGTATGGGCGCGGTCTACAAAGCCGTGCAGCCCATGATGAACCGGGCGGTGGCGGTGAAGATCCTTCACCCGAAGCTCACCAACCGCAAAGACATCGTGGCGCGTTTTCGCCGCGAAGCGCGGGCGATGAGCCACCTCTCGCACCCCAACACGGTCAAGGTGTTGCTCTACGGCGAGCTCGAGGACGGCGGGCTCTACATCGTGATGGAGTATCTGGAGGGCAAGAACCTCAACCAGATCGTGCGCAAAGAAGGGCCGCTCCCGACCGAGCGCGCCATCCCGATTTTGGTGCAGGTCTGCGGCGCGCTTCAGGAGGCCCACTCGCAGGGCATCATCCACCGCGATCTGAAGCCCGAGAACATCTTCTTGTCCACCAACGGCGGCCTGAAGGACTACCCCAAAGTCCTTGATTTCGGCCTCGCCAAGGTCACCGAGCGGGAGATGAAGCCGGGCAGCGTGATGCTCACGCAGGAGGGCATGGTGTTCGGCACGCCCGAGTTCATGTCGCCCGAGCAGGCCCAAGGAAAGCCCCTCGACCCACGCAGCGACATCTACGCGCTCGCGGTGATCTTGTACGAAGTGCTCACGGGCAAGCTGCCCTACGAGGCCAAGAGCCCCATGGAGTACATCCAGCTCCACGTGAGCCGACCACCGATCCCGCTCAACCAGCGGGTGCCCGGGCGGACCTTCGCGGTGGGGCTCGAAGCGGCCCTCGCCAAGGCGCTCGCCAAGAAGCCCGAAGATCGCTTTGCCACGGCGGCCGATTTTGCCGAAGCGCTGCGGCCCTTCGCGACCTCGGCCAAGGGCTTCACGTCGATGATGCCCGCGCAGGCCGCCGCCGATGCTCGCGCGCGAAGTCAAGCCTCGGCCGAGGTGCCCTCCGCGCCCACGTTTGGCGCCCCGCCGCTGCACCCCTCGCTGCCCGAGCGCAACGCCCTCTCTAGGCCGGTTTTGCCCAAGCAAACCATCAAGATGGCGCAGCCCGAGCTGATCCCGGCCTCCAACCGCATGGTGCAAAAGCAACCCGCTCCCATGCCCGCGTGGACATCCCCCGGCTACCTCGTGGGCATCGCGCTCGTTTGTCTGAGCGCGGGCATTTTGGTGACGTTGCTCGTGCTCTCGCTGGTGCGTTAGAGCCTTTGATTTTCGGCGTTTTCGACGCCGGGCTAGCCCGCCGCGGCGAGCGTCGCGACGTACACCACGAGGGCCGCGAGCCACAGCGTCGACGTGCGTCGGAAGCCTTCGCGGTAGCCCCACAGGGGCGCGAGCGGCGGAATGAGGAGGGCCACTAGACCGCGCCAGCGGGGGCGGACGCCGACGAGGCGAAACGCGAGCACCACGTGCGACGTCACGAGGGTCGCAAACGACAGCAACAGGGCCGCGAAGAGCACGACGTCGAACAAGTCCGAAGTCCTTTACCAGATGGCTACGAAGGGGTCCCCTTGCGGCGCGTTGAAGTTCGGAGGCGCTTGCCCGAACGTCGATGTATGGTGCGCCCATGCGCGTCGGGTGCGTCGTTGGTCGTCTTGCACGGGGTCTCGATGGGGGACGGCTCGTGCCCCTCAGTCTCCTCGCGGGGACGGCCCTTTCCATGGGAATCGGGCTCTCCGTGGCGGAGGCCCTGCCGCCGCCGTTGCCGAGCGACGTGATGCCCCTCGCCGACGTGAAGCCGGGCATGAAGGGCTACGGCTTGACCGTCCTTTCGGGCACGGTGCCCGAGCGCTTCGATGTCGAGGTCCTGGCGAAGCTGCAAAACTTCCGGCCCGGTCAAGACCTGGTGCTGATCAAGACCATCCATCCGCGCCTCGACGTGGTGCACGTCGTGGGTGGCATGAGCGGCAGCCCCATTTATTTGAACGGCAAAATGATGGGCGCCTACGCCTACGGTTGGACCTTCGGCACCGAGGCGATCGCGGGGGTAACACCGATCGAGAGCATGCTCGATGAGCTCGCGCGTCCCCTGCCGAAGACCCTGTGGCCCGGCAGCGGACCCCTGCCCGGCGCAGCGAAATCCGCTGGTTTACAAGGGGAAAACGGCAGCTATTCGAGCTCGCTCCTCGACTACGACGTGATGCGCCACAGCGCGGCTATCGCGTCGCGGCTGCCAAGCCCCGTGGCCCACGAAGGCCGCATGCTCACGCGCGCGCTCACACCCGTGATGCTCGGTGGCGTCGGCGAGCGCGCGTTGGACGTCGCGCGCACGTTGCTCACACCCCTTGGTTTGGAGCCTTTGCAAGCCGGCGGAGGCCCCGCGAAGCCCGCCGCCGATGCGCCCACCAAGTACGTCGACGGCGGCGCGATCGGTGTGCAGCTCCTGCGCGGCGATGTCTCGGCCACCGGCATCGGCACCGTCACCCGCGTGAGCGGTGACAAGCTCCTCGCGTTTGGTCACCCCATGTTGGGCGGTGGCATCGAGGCCTTGCCCACGGCCATCGCCAGCATCCAGTGGGTGTTTTCGAGCTACAACCGCAGCTTCAAGATCGGCGAGGCCGTGCGCCCGATGGGCGCTCTCGTCAACGATCGGCAGGCGGCCATCGTGGTCGATAGCTCCGTCGTTGCACCGACCTTCCCGATGCACGTGGTGTTCGAGGGTGTGCCCGGCGCACCACGCCCCGCGTGGAACATCGAGGTCGCCGAAGATCGCTTCCTCGCGCCGTCGTTTTCGGCCGTTGCGCTGGCGAGCGCGTTCGAGGCCACGAGCAACGAGCGCAACGACATGACCTGGCGCGCGCGCCATGAGCTGCGCGTCGCGCGCTACGGGACCATCGTCCTCGAAGACTTCGGCGCCGGGACGGGCGGCGCGCCGAGCTCCGACGATTTGGCTCGCAGCAAGCTCGTTCGCAGCCTCGGCGCGCTGTTCAACAATTGGTGGGAGCCGGTGACCATCGAGGGCGTGACGACGACCGTTCGTGTCACAAACGATCGCGATGTGTCCCGTCTGCGCGGCGCGCAAGTGCTCGACGCTGACGTGATCGCCGGCGAGCCCCTGCGCGTGAGCGTCGCGCTCGAGCCCTACGGCGGCAAAGTGCAACGCAAGGTCATCGAGATCCCGATCCCCTTGGAGCTCGCGGGCCGCGAGGTCGAGATCAACTTGACCGCGGGTTGGGAGACCGAGCGCGCGCTGCCCGATCCCGAGAGCGTTGCCGATCTCATCGCCACGCTCCCGCAACAAACCTACGACCCCCAGAGCCTCGTCGCGACCATCCGCTTGAAAGAAGGCGCCGCGGTGTATCGCGGCAATCGCGCGTCACGACTGCCTCCCTTCGCGGTCGATCGACTTCGCTCCGCTTCGAGCACCGAGGTGCCCGAGACCTACGCCGCCGACCTCGTCACCGTCGTCCCCCTTGGTCGTTTCATGGTGGGTCGCGACACTCTCCGCGTTACCCCCCGAGCCGTCCTCCGTTAGGCCCCATGCTTCAATCACGATACGTCCCATTTCGCCCGACGTTTTTGCGCAGTTTTGCGCTCAGCCTGCTGATCGTTGGCCTCGGCGTTTCCCCCGCCGAAGCGGTCGGCCCGCGCTCCTTCGTCCTCGACTCGATCGAGGATCTCAAAGGGGGAGACCTCGCGGGCGTCGCGGTCGATTCGAGCGGCGCGGTGCGCGCGGGATTCGCGCTCGGTAGCACCACCATCGGCGACGCGACCAACGTGTGGTCCTCGGCGGTGCTCGCCGATGGCACGGTGCTGCTCGGCACGGGCAACGAAGGCAACGTATTCGCAGCGCGAGGCGGTGCCGTTTCGCTGGCCGCGACCACCGGCCAAATGGCCGTGAGCGCCATCGCTGCCGCGTGGAACGGCGATGCTCTCTTGGGCACCTTCCCCGATGGAAAGCTCTATCGTGTCGCCAAGGGCGCGGCGGCCGGCGCGCAGGCCACGGTGTTCGCGACGTTCGAAGGCGCCGAGGCGGTGTGGGCGTTGGCGTACGACGCCAAAGCGAAGGTCGCGTACGCGGCGACGGGCCCCGAAGGGAAGGTGTTTCGCGTCGATGCGGCAGGCAAGGCCGACGTGTATTTCGACAGCGACGAGCCCCACATCGTGTCCCTCGCGTTGGCCGACGACGGCGCGCTCTACGCAGGCTCCAACGGCAAAGGCATCTTGTTTCGCATCAGCGCGCCGGGCCGCGCGACGGTGGTGCACGACTTCGATGCGGACGACGTGAAGGCCATCGCGGTCGCGCCAAGCGCCAAGGGCGGGGCCGTGTACGCCATCGCCAACACCTACAGCGACCCTAGCTTGCCCCAGAAAAAGCCGAAGCAGGCCGCCGCCGTGTCTCAGACAAGCCGACCCACGAAGGGTGGCAAGGGTCAGCTCGCGCGCTGGGGCAAAGACGGCGTCTTCGAGAAGCTGATCGACGACGACAAAACCCACTTCACGACGCTCGCCCTCGATGACGCGGGGGCGCCCTACGTGGGCACGGGCGTCGACGGCATGGTGTACACGGTCGACGACAACCACGTGGTGTCGCTCGTCGCCGACACGGCCGCGCGCCAGGTGGGCGCCATGGTCTTCGCGGGCGCGCGCAGGTTCGTCGCGACCAGCGATCCCGCGCTCTACCAAGAGGTGCGCGGGCAAGGTGGAGCCGACGCGGTGTGGACCAGCAAGGTGCTCGACGCGGGCCTCCGCGCGACGTTCGGGCGCATCGGTTGGCGCGCCGAAGGCGCCCTCGAGCTCTCCACGCGCACGGGCAACACCGATACGCCCAACGCGAGCTGGAGCGCGTGGTCGAACGACCTCGCGGCGCCCTCCGACATCGCTAGCCCGCCCGCCCGTTTCATCCAGGTGCGCGCGCGTTTTCGCCGCGATCCCAAGGCAATCTTGCGCGAGGTCACGGTCGCGTTCGTGACCGACAACGCGCGCGCCGTGGTCACCAGCATCGACGCCACGCCGAAGGGGCAAACCCATTCGAACAAGATGGGCATCGTGGCCTCGGGCGGCGAGGCGCCGAAGCCCACGAGCACCATTCACCTGTCGTGGAAGGTCGACAACCTCGATCAGGACGAGCTCCGCTACCGTGTTGCCTACCGCGCGGAAGGCCAAACGCGCTGGAACGAGATGCTCGATCCCACGACCAAGCTCACGCGCACCGAATACGACTGGGACACGACCACACTGCCCGAGGGCCTCTACCGCGTGCGCGTCGAGGCCAGCGACGAGACCTCGAACCCGCCCGATCGCGTGACCAAGCACGCCCTCGAATCGCGCGTCGTGCTGGTCGACAACACGCCTCCCACCATCCGCAACCTGCGCATCGCGGGCCGTCGTCTCACGGGCGAGATCATTGACGGCCTCGGGCCCATCGCCCGCGTCGAGGTCGCGCTCGCCGGGACGGACGATTTCCGCCCGCTGTTCCCCGCCGATTTGGTGCTCGACGAGGCGACCGAGGCCCTCGACGCCGACATCTCCGCGCTGGTCCCGCCCGGTACGGCCCTCGTCGCGGTCCGCGCCTACGACGCCGCGGGCAATGCGGTGACCGCCAACGCCGAGGCGCGCTGAGCGCACAACGGCCCCGACCGGGGCGTCCCGATCAGAGGGCCCCCGCGCGGCTCCGGGGCCTTTTTCCCGAAAACGACCCGTTTATGCGGCGCTTTGGCCTTGCAACCCGCGCGGCACGGGGCATGGAAGGGGTATATCTTTGGAGCGCCCCTTCGGGAGGCGACGTGGCCCGATGCACCTGCCCCGCTTAAAGACCGCGCTTTTCTCTGTGCTCTTGGGGGCAGCCCTCGCGGCGTGTGGCGCATCCGCCGCGAGCGAGCTGGCAAACGACATCGGCGCCGGGGCCGGAGGCGGTACCAGCGGCAGCGCGGTGGCTTCGACCGGGTCTTCGGGGGGCGCTGGAGGCAACCTGGATTGGACGCCGGACGCGGGGCGAGGGGGCGGCCCGGACGACGGTCTCTCGGGGCTTTGTGGTGGAGGAACCCCGTGCACCCCGGGCGCGATGGGCGAAGACGTAGCCTGTCAGGGTGGTAATCCGGGCACCGGTGGCGGCGGTGGTGGACCGGACCTAGCGTGCCAGTTGGTGCCAAACGGTGAGGGCGGTGTGCAGCCGATCTGCGCGGCGGCGGGCGCGGGGCTCGCGGGCGATCCCTGCACGTCGGCGAGCAACTGCGGACCTGGTCTTGGCTGCGTCGCGGCTCAAGGCAACATCGGAGCAGGCCAGTGTCGCGCGTATTGTTGCGGTAATCCCGAGTCGTGTGGCGAAGGCACCTATTGCGCAGCCGTCAACATGGCTGAAATCCAAGAGCCCGCAACGCCCATTCCAGCCTGCATTCCAGCCACGAATTGCGATCTTCTCGGCGATGAGAGCCAGTGTCCCACGGGCACCACCTGTGCAGTCGTCAAGGACGACGGCACCACGAGCTGTGTCGAGCCGGGCGTGGGCAAAGACTGCGAAGCATGCCCGTGCGCCGCGGGCTATGTGTGCTCGGCGGCGCAAAATCAGTGCAAGAAGCTCTGCCACACCGATGGCCAGCACGGCGATGAGTGCAATGGCGGCTATTGCCAGGGTGGCTTCGCCAATTTGCCCTCGGGCATTGGCATCTGCGCGGACGGCGACGGCTGCTGAAGGCTATTCCAGGTCGTCGATGGGCCCGGCGCCTTCGCGCACGACGCGGATGTCGCCCTGCGAAAGGTCCACGACCGTCGTCGGCGTGTTGCCGCCGGCTCCCGCGTCGAGCACGAGCGCCAGCCCTCGAAAGCGTTTGTCGATCTCGTCGGGGTCGATCATCGGGTCTTCGCCCGGCAAGTTGGCTGTCGTGCTGATGATCGGTCGTCCCAGCTCGCGAACGAGCGCGATGGTGACCGGGTGATCGGGGACGCGAATGCCCACCGTCTTTTGCTTCGTCTGCACCATCTTCGGCACTTCGCGCGTGGCGGTGAGCACGAAGCAATAGGGCCCCGGCAGGAAGCGCTTGAGCACGCGATAGGCGGAGTTATCGACGATCGCGTAGCGGGCGATGTCCGAGAGGTCGGGGCAGACAAACGCGAGGCTCTTGTCGCGACGCATCCCCTTGACCTGATACAGGGCGTCGATCGCCTGCTTGTTCATCAGGTCGCAGCCAAGGCCGTACACCGTGTCTGTGGGGTACGCGATGATGCCGCCCCGCTCGATTTCGTCGACCGCGCGACGAATCTTACGGGGCTCGGGATGGTCGGGGTTGATCGCTAGAAGCAAGCGCCGCTCAGTCCTTGAGCGCTTCGCTACCGCCGAT